>NZ_JAXUHN010000077.1:0-80201 GCF_035916875.1 Methylomicrobium sp. Wu6 | reverse complement strand
AAACATGCGTCATCGTTTTCTGATAGTTCTAATCGGGCAACCCTTGCCAACTCTGTTTCCTGCTGGTTCTAAAAAGCTTTTAGTTTAACGCCAATCAACTTTCTGCGAGACACTTATCTGGGGTATTGTATTGTCTAACTTAAAATCGATGTTTATTGTACGTAAGGCAAACATGCCTGTCTGAAAAAGCTTTCCCAAGTCAATGATGAGCGAATTGACATCGACCATACCTGAGTCGTTATACTGCGTATTTTCGGCAATATTGGGTAAGCGCAGCAACAATTTGCCAACTCTGTCTATTTCGTCCTGAATGATACTAATTTCATGGGCATTTTCGCCGCTTACTCTTTCCGAAAGCAAATAAAGATAATTTTGAATAATACTGAGCGGATTGCTGGCTTCATGGGCTAATTTTTTGGCATGTGAACGGTAATTTTCCCGTACATCTTCAAGTTGCCACTGGGTCGATCGCTCGGCTGATTTGATATTCAGAAGCGCGCGCGCCGCTTCCCTTGAAAAAAGCGTGATAAACTCGGCTTTTATCGCTATTGACTGCGCCTGAGACTTATTGATTCCGGCCGCTATAACCCCAACGTTCTGCATGTCTTCATACAGAGGTATCAACATCAACCCTTCGGCGCCCAACAATCGGCAAATTTGTCCGTCCACGATAGATCTGATCTGAGACTTTTCGAACACTCTTCGAACGAATGCATGATTCTTCTTTGCAAAAGACACTTGGCAAGCAAGCTATGATCTGGCGAAAGGTGGATGGTAACAGACGACCACAAAATATCTTCTTCAGAATCTCCGGGTGTTCCCACCAAATCATTCGTTTCGGACCGGAACAGGAAAAAAGCGGCGACCTGAAAACCGAATAAAGCGCTCAAGTCCTTCTGAATAACGCCGACAAGATTGCTCAGCCCCGGAGACGCATCCAATTGCTGGCGAACCACGGTAGAATAGCATGAGTGATTTGATACGCTCCCCCAGACGTTTCCGAACCGCTTCTCTTTGTTGTATAGTGGTCAGGCACTTTATGCCTTTACCTTCGGAAACCGCCACCGTTACACCCATGTTATCCGCAGACTGACGAACCAGGTTGCCGACTTCCTCGATCATATCTTCAATCAGTGGCTGGCCGATGCCGAAAAGCCTATCGGCAAAATCCAATACGTCATACCTGTTTGCTGTATCGATGCTAGCGATTTGTCCGGCAAGGTTGATAATTTTGACTAATTGGGAGCTATCCGCTATCGTTTCGAACGACTGATACTGATGGCACACCGCATCGGAGATAAAGGATTGAAGGTTCCAAGTTTCAATCAAATATCCCCCAATTTCATTATGGCTGGCGCCAAACAATTGCTTTTCAAGCCCACCGTCCCGTCCGTCCAGGTCTTGCTCCAAAAACTTCGGGTAGTCATTCGGAAAACACTCCAATAAAACCAATTGACCAAGTCGATGCAGCAAACCGGTCAAATAAGATTCCTCCGGAAAAGGGTAAGAGGTCAATTTTGCCAGTTTGTGCGCGAGATGCGCGCAAGTTAGCGAGCGGTACCAGATAAGCTCAAGGGATTCGTGCTTTATACGCGGAATTTGAGAAAAATACTGCTGAACCGACCGTGTAACCGCAATTGTTTTTACGGTAGACAGCCCTAAAACGATGATAACTCTATTTAAGTCCGTGATCTCTCCCCATTGCCGATAAAAGGAAGAATTGGCCGTCGCCAGCACCTTCGCGCTCAAACTCGCATCTTGGCCAATAATGCATGCCAAGTCCTTAAATCTTACTTCGATGCTCTGGGTGGATCTAATCAAATCAAGCAATACCTTCGGTACAACCGGGAGATTATTAAGATCGACCTTGGATAAAATTGACTGTAGGGCATTATCCATATTTCTATTTCGCCTAATTGCGTTGCATCACGGATATAAAATACGCGCATCTCTTAATCATCTGAAATGGTTTTTCCATTTCCTAGCAAAAATTGTATATCACATCTCAGGTAGGAAAGTTGGAATTGAAAATGCCCACCCACTGGATACTGAAATACTAGCGAAGCATGGCGGTTAGATTTTTTGTCTCACAGAAACAATATCGCAGGCAATGTTTCAAAAACACGAACTCGCTAATTACGCACAAATAAGATTCGATTTGCGTGCCGAGATAATGCCAATTTAATTATAGATTATTTAAGAACAGTATAGCCTGGAACCGATTGCTATCCAACTACACGACGCACAGCCCATGTCGCTGCAACAAACCACTTCCACTCCGATATGCGGCAATTTATTAAAAAATTTCAACCCATTGAATATTTTAAATAATTTTTGCAAAAATTAGAATTCTTCGGATCGCGCGTCACAATCGCAAGAATCAGCGCAAAATAATTCAGCACAATTCGCCAAATGAGCAGAGAGGCTATGCGGTTAAGTGAATAGCAACAAGTTCATTGGCATTTCTTGAGCTCTCTAAGTCATTGATTTGCTATTCACAGGTTGCAAACGAACTTCTCGCGAAGCACTTATCCGCTTAGCCTTCGATCCATTCAACGATCGCCTGCCGATAATCGGAATCGATTTTTTCATCGTGAAAGACCGGACTAGCGCCCTTGACCAAGGCGTAAGAGCAGCGGGTAATGATGATCCAGCCGACCGCACCCATGGCAGGATCGAGCCAACCCCATCACGCAATACTTGCCGAGCGCCAGAGCAATGATCACACCGGCAACGACGTCAGCGCATGCACATATTATGACAGTGATGTTGAGCATCACGGCCGCCATAATGCCCGTGACCGCGATGATCTTTCCGGCAACAGTGCGCAAACCAAATTAATTTCCAAACCGACGCCGAATGCGATCGAACTGGCGAAAGCGCCGAGCGCGCCTACCTTGCAGGAACTGAATGCAAAAGTCTCATCGTGAAGATGCGCTCGCGTATAGTGGTAAGCGATTCGAATAAACAAGAACCGCAACATGCGTTCCCATGCGCTTGCTATCGGCTCAGTTTTAAGAGCCTCCGCAATCTCGAGCTCTATCGTCTAGAGCGGCAGGGCCAGAATCTACGGAATGCGTCTCTCGCCTATTTTGTTGATCAACGGAAAGTTGTGATCATGCAGGAAAAGGCTGATAGTTCGAGTATGCATAGCATAAGGGCATCCTGAGCCTGTTTTTTCGTCGAATTTTCTAGGGGTTGAGCCGCCAAGGCCGGCAACATCGGCTGACGTAAGGATAATATCCGGCAGGATCGTCGCAGTAATACCAATAGCCGGACGCTTCTCAGTCGGAGCAGAGGCTAACGGTTTGCCAGCCTTCTGGACAGTCCGTAACCCGAGGATAATAGCTGTCGGCGCCGGGGCAGTAAAACCTATTCTGCTCGCCATAGGGCGGATATTTTTGAGATTCGATATATCCCGGAAACAGCGCCGGCACCTGATACGGGCGGGTAATAAAAGGGTTGATAAAGATAAGGCCGATAATAATAAGGCGGATACAAAAAGGGACGCCAAAATAAAAGCTGAATCCCGCCTGATACCCCCTAGCCATAAAATCCGACGCCCCGTGCGCATCGGAATCCGGACTGTTTGTCGCTAATAAAATAAAAACGCCAACTGTCACCAATTTATCGAATTTCTTTGTATTGACCTCACTCGCTTTAACGCCGGACACCATTCCTCATCACAACATAACGGCAACTACACTAGCCCCCCCTATCTCTGTACATGTTAACGGCGGCCATGACCGCCGGAGCCTCCCCCGAAACCGTGACCTCCGAAACCGCCTCCTCCCCCATGAAACCCGCCTCCGAAGCTTCCTCCCTGACCAGACTGATATCCACCGCCTCCATGAAATCCTCCCCCCCATTGGCGGCCTTCGCCTGCGCCTCCACCATGACCAGATGACCATCCTCCCAAACCACCGGAACCGCCGCCCCAATGCTGTCCACCGCTACCGCCGTGCCAGTTGTTCCCGCCATATCCTCCCCAGTAATGACCTCCCCCTCCATAATAGCGATGTGGCCAATAGTTGTAGAAAAAATTAGGCTGGTATCCGTAGTAGGAATACGGCCAATAGCTATAACCTCCATAACCGATCCCCACCGAAGGGTAGTAGTACGAACCATAATAAGCACCGGCCGGGCCATAATAATAGCAGCCCTGAATGATCAACAGCATCCCCATTGCCACGGCCAATTTGAGCAATCGTTTCATCTCTGCCTCCCCTAAAAATTTTTCATCGATCATGGATTTCTCATCCCTAAACTTATCTGGGCGGCAATGCCGGTGCCTGCATTTCAGGTGGCGGAGGATATGAAGCGCCCGGATACTGCCCTGAGGAATAAGGCGCTTCATCAATGAAACTGCCGCTGACCGGCACCCGATTGCCGTAAGCATACATACATTGGATATAGCCCATGTCGTAACGCTGCTGGGCCTCGTAGCCAGTCGCGCGGGCGGCCTCCGAACCGGAGATTGTGCCCGCCAACAAGCCCGATCCAGCGCCAATCGCCGCGCCTTGACCGCCGCCCAAGGCCGCTCCGGCCGCGGCTCCTACCGCTGTCCCCACCGCCGCCGTGCCGACGCCGCTGCCGGTTGCGACTTGGCCCGGCGTTACGCCGCCGCTTTGCGCGAAAGCATATTGCCGGCACTGCATATCGTCGGCGCGGAATTGCTCGAACGATTTGCCCGTGCCCGGTAACACCAGCACGCTCGGCCCGATAGGCAGACTCGAGCATCCGGCAAGCAGAAAAACCGGCACAATCGCCTGAGATAAAGGATTTATCATCTTCATTGAGCTTCCCACTGATTGATGCGCCACCCATCTTTCGATAGCGCGATGAAATAGCTTATTAGATAAGCGCATTCGGACCAGGTTCAATCATAAAGCCAGTCTCAATAATCAAGTCGAGCGCTATTGACTCAGGTCTTCGAGCTACCCTATCATGAACCGTGTTACAAACCGAGCGCCCGGAAAAAAACGGATCGCAAATCATTTTAATCGGCGTTCGAGCACCCTATTTGATGGCTTTCAAATTAGCGCAATCCTTTCAAAACCGCACATTGGCCGTGTTTCACGGCCGACTGGACCAGCAGCAGTTGCTGCTCCGGCGCATCCGCGCTGAATTGCCGCGATCCTTGGCGATTCATGTGCTGTATTGCGTGGTAAATGAGAAAAAGCTGCTGCTTTATACCGATTCGGCGGCCTGGGCTTCGCAGTTACGTTTTTTGAAGCAGAACGTTCTGCAAGCGGCGAGCAATGCGCAGGGGCATCCATTCGAAAAACTGCAAATCCACATTTTGGCCGATCAAATCGGCAAAAGCCCGCAAACCGAAAGAAAGGCAAATCTACCTTCGGCAGAAAAAATTGCGATGATCAGAAATCACGCGAATGCAATTGGGGACAGCCAGCTGCAGCAAGCGTTGCAACGACTGAGCGCAACGCTTGTGAAACTGACGGACGGATAAAAAGGCGTATCAGGCGGCGGGACGGGGCGCCTCGGCGGAACGCATGAAAGAAATCGGCGAGTCATTTTCGTTTTCGAAAGTGACCATTTCCCACGCCTCCTTATCGTTCAGCAAGGTGCGAAGCAATTGATTATTCAGGCCATGGCCGGATTTATAGCCGGTAAACTCGCCAATCAAACTGTGTCCAAGCAGATATAAATCGCCGATCGCATCAAGAATCTTGTGTTTGACGAACTCGTCGGCATAGCGGAGACCGTCCTCGTTCAAAACTTTCGCATCGTCAACGACGATAGCATTGTCGAGACTGCCGCCTAACGCCAAATTGTTGCGCCGCAGCATGTCGATATCTTTCATGAAACCAAAGGTTCTGGCGCGACTGACTTCCTTCACGAAGGTTGTCGACGAAAAATCCATGGTTGCGGTTCTGAGGTGTTCTGCAAAAGCCGGGTGTTCGAAATCGATCGTAAAAGTTACCTTGAAACCGTCGAACGGTTCAAACGCCGCCCATTTATCACCCTCTTCGACCCTGACGCTCTTTTTGATACGGATATACTGCTTTGGTGCATCCTGTTCATGAATCCCGGCCGATTGCAGTAAAAATACAAACGGCCCTGCGCTACCGTCCATAATCGGCACTTCGGCCGCGCTAACATCGATCAGCGCATTGTCGATGCCAAGCCCCGCAAAAGCTGACAGCAGATGCTCGATCGTAGAAATTTTAACGTTGCCGACAACCAGCGTGGTAGAAAGCACCGTTTCGCCGACATTGCTCGGCGACGCCTGGATCGTGACTGGTTCGTCCAAATCCACTCGGCGAAAGCGTATGCCGGTATTCGGCTCGGCTGGATGCAGAGTCAAATAGACTTTGGCACCCGTGTGCAAGCCGACGCCGGTGGCTCTGATCGAATTTTTCAAAGTACGCTGTTTAATCATAAATGATCTATAGAATGTAAAGCTGGGAATGGCTCATTCTATCATGTTCGGTTAGCAAAATCAGAAACCGCACGCACTGTAAGCAGGGTTAGCGCCGGCATAACCCGACAAAGAACCGCCATGCCGGGTCTCTACTTGGCTAACCCTGCCGCCTGCACGGCTATCCGTCAATCGGCCTGGCGGCGCAAGAACGCCGGAATATCCAGAAGTTCCAGATTCGTTTCCTTGACGGCCGCTGCGGCGCCCACCCGTGATTCCCGGCCTTCCGGCTTATTGCGCATCACGGTCGGTTTATCGAACTCGTTGTAGCTGACGTCGCCGCCCGCTGCGCGATGCATCAGTTTGACCGGCGCTTTTGCCTGCTGCCGGGACAATCCCATGCCGGTCGCGACCACGGTGACTTTGATTTCATCGCCGAGACTCGGATCAATCGCGGTGCCGATCTTGATGACAGCCTCCTCGGAGGCAAACTCATGGACGATATTGCCGACTTCGTTGAATTCGGCGATACCCATATCGGCCGCAGTAATGTTGACCAGGATGCCTTTGGCGCCTTGCAGACTAAGATCTTCGAGCAACGGACAGGCGATTGCTTTTTCGGCCGCCTCGCGCGCGCGCTGGTCGCCGGTTGCGGAACCGGAGCCCATAATCGCCGCGCCCATGCCCTTCATTACGGTGCGCACATCGGCAAAGTCGACGTTGATCATGCCCGGATGCACGATCAGCTCGGTGATACCTTGTACTGCATCCAGCAACACGCGATTGGCTGCCTTGAACGCATCGACCAGCGACACATTATGTCCGAGCACCGGCAGCAATTTCTGATTTGGGATCGTAATCAACGAATCGACATATTTTTCGAGTTCCGCGATGCCTTGTTCGGCAATCGCCAGTTTCTTCTTGCCTTCGAACAGGAACGGCTTGGTGACGACCGCAACTGTCAAAATGCCCATTTCGCGCGCCAACGACGCAATCACCGGAATCGCGCCGGTGCCGGTGCCGCCGCCCATGCCAGCGGTCAAAAACACCATGTCCGCGCCTTCCAGCACTTCCTTGATTCGATCGCTGTTTTCCTCGGCGGCCTGGCGGCCGATTTCAGGATTCGTACCAGCGCCCAAGCCCTTGGTCAGCTCGACGCCCAGTTGAATGATCGTGCCCATGTTCAATTTTCTGAGTGCCTGTGCGTCCGTATTCGCGCAAATGAACTCGACGCCTTCGATATGGCTGCTCACCATCTGGCCGACTGCATTGCCGCCGCCGCCACCGACGCCAATCACCTTGATCACTGCCGACTCGGTACACGTGTCGATTAACTCATATTTCATAACCCACCCCTAATTCGTCTTCGTTAAGTTAAAAATTACCCTGAAACCAACCTTTGATTTTCGACCACCAACCGGCGCTCTCATATTCGATGCTTTTTCCATAACTCTGGTGTTCTTTGCCGTAGATCAACAAACCAATGCCCGTCGAATAAATCGGATTTTTGACCACTTCCGGCAAGCCGGTGACATTTTGCGGAATCCCCAACCGCACTGGCGTGTGAAAAATCTCCTCCGCCAACTCAATCAATCCCGTAACCTTTGAACTGCCCCCTGTCAATACGATGCCGGCCGCAATTAATTCTTCGTAGCCGCTACGCCGGAGTTCCGACTGCACCAGCATCAACAATTCTTCATAACGCGGCTCGATAATCTCCGCAAGATTTTGCGTCGAAATCTTGCGCGGCGCGCGGTCGCCGATGCTCGGCACGTCGATCGAACCTTCGACATCGGCAAGCTGCGTTAATGCGCAGGCATATTTGCGTTTGATCTCTTCCGCATTGACCGTCGGTGTTCTTAACGCGACCGCGATGTCGTTCGTAACCTGATCGCCGGCGATCGGAATCACCGCGGTATGCTTGATTGCGCCGTCAACGAATACCGCGATGTCGGTCGTGCCGCCACCGATGTCAATCAAACAGACGCCCAGTTCTTTTTCGTCCTCGCTCAGAACCGCATTGCAGGACGCCAATTGTTCGAGCACGATGTCGTCGACTTCGAGCCCGCAACGACGGATGCATTTGATGATGTTCTGTTGCGCACTGACGCTGCTGGTCACCATATGCACCTTCGCTTCGAGCCGAATGCCGGACATGCCGATCGCTTCCTTGATGCCTTCCTGCAGATCGATCACAAATTCTTGCGGCAAAATGTGCAGAATCTTTTGATCGGCCGGGATCGCTACCGCGCGCGCCGAATCGATCACCCGATCAATGTCGTATTGCGTAACCTCCTTGTCCCTAATCGCGACGATACCGTGCGAGTTCAGGCTTTTGATATGGCTGCCGGCGATCCCGGCAAACACCGACTTGATCTGACATCCTGCCATTAATTCCGCTTCCTCTATCGCCCGCTGGATTGAATTGACGGTCGACTCCAGATTTACCACGACGCCCTTTTTCAAACCGCGTGACGCGGTCTGGCCGATTCCGATCACCTCGATGTTACCTTCGCTGGTGATCTCTCCGACAATCGCAGCTACTTTGGTAGTGCCGATGTCCAGACCCACGATTAAATTACGTTCTGTTTTTTTTGCCATGTTTTTTACTCTGTATCGCTTTATTCGTATTTTGTTCGCCGGCCGGTTTTGGGTCCGCCAATTTGCTCCAATCGATCGGCGGCGCATCCGGCCACCAAGTGATTGCATAACCGTTCGGATAGCGTAAATCGGCGATCGCGATCGCACCTGCCTGCTCCGCACCTAACACCGGCAGCGTGCGTAAAAAACGCTGCAATTTCTTTAACTGGTCTTCGCGCCCCAACAGGATTTCCATACCGTTCGTAAGCCGGATTTTCCAGGACCAGCGCTCATTGACCGTAAACTCGGTCAATACCATCACCTGATCCGCCAGCGCGGTCGTGACGCCTTTCATGATTTCGAGCACTTTTTGCTCTTGCCGCTCAGGTCCGGACACTTTCGGCAGCATCAGAAACTGCTCGACATTGCGCGGCGAAAAAATCACGCCCTGCTCGGTGATCAGGCTGTTATCGCGCCAACGCGCGAAAGCGGTTTTCTCCCGCACCCGAATGTCGATTGCATCCGGCCAAACCCGTTTGACCTCCACCCCGTCAACCCAAGGCAATTTCGCGACTGCATCGTGTACCGCCTGCATGTCGGTCGCCAGAAATCCGGCTTGCACCAACGGCAACAGGGTGTTTTTAATTTCGTCCTTGGTCAGATATTGAAACACGCCGCCGATTCTGACATATCTGACCGGCGTGACATCCGGGCCATAAACCTTGACGCCATGACCGAATCTCCAAAACAAAGCGGCGATCACGCACAGCGCCGCGAGAATTTTCCAGCTTGCATTCATCGTTACCGGCAACTGGTCGCCAAAATCCGCCACACTAATTCGTCAAAATCGAGTCCCGCCTGCCGTGCCGCCATTGGCACTAGGCTGTGATCGGTCATGCCCGGCACCGTATTGATTTCAATCAACTGCGCCTGACCGGCATGATCGATGAACACGTCGACACGCGCCCAGCCTTCCACGCCCAGTACCTGGCTTGCGGTCACCGCCAGATCCTGCAAGTGTTTTTCCTCGGCTTGATTCAACCCGCAAGGGCAATGGTATTGAGTCGTGTTCGAGTGGTATTTCGCCTCATAATCATAAAACGTGTGCGGCGTTTCGAGACGGATTACCGGCAGCGCTTCGCCGTTCAGGATGCCGACGGTATATTCCTGGCCTGTTACCCAAGCCTCCGCATAGACATCGCACTTGTAAGCTGCCGCCAATTGATAGGCCGCGATCAGTTCCTCGCGGTTATGCGCCTTACTCATACCGATGCTGGAGCCTTCCTGCGCAGGTTTCACGATGACCGGAAAGCCCAATTGTTCAATACAGCAGTCAACACCGCCTTCGTCCTTCAGTAAGGTCCATGCCGGCGTGGGCAGGCCATAACCCCGCCAGCACAATTTCGTGCGCAATTTGTCCATGCTCAGTGCCGACGCCAACACGCCGCTGCCGGTATAAGGCAGTTGCATCACCTCCAGCACGCCTTGCAGCACGCCGTCTTCACCGCCGCGGCCGTGAATGATGTTGAAGACGCGATCCACCGCGATGCCTTGCAATGCCTCGATAGGGCTTCCGGTCACGTCTATCGCGACTGCATCGACGCCCTTGCGTTTCAGTGCCTCATACACCGCCGCGCCGCTTCTGAGAGAAACCGGCCGTTCCGCGGCGGTTCCTCCCATCAATACGGCAACGCGCCCAAATTGTTCCGAATTGTTATGCACTCAGAGCCTCACTCGTTTTCGCCGACCATACAGACTTCGGTCTGTAAATTGACGCCATAATTGTTGTTGACGGTTTGTCGAACATGGGCGATCAGCGCTTCGATATCAGCCGCCTTCGCATTACCCAGGTTCACGATAAAATTCGCATGTTTTTCGGAGACGCAGGCGCCGCCGATTGCATAACCTTTCAATCCGGACTGTTCGATCAATCTTGCCGCATGATCGCCCGGCGGATTTTTAAATACCGAACCACAGCTCGGCTGATTGGTCGGCTGGGTCTTGCCGCGCCGGTCCAGTAATTCCCTGATTTTTTGCTGACTGGCCTCGGTATCGCCGCTCGGAAGCCGCAAGACCGACGAAATAAACCATTCCTTATCCGTGTCGAAGCCTTTGACCGAGCGATAGCTGATCTGGAAGGACTCTTTGCTGCGCTCGGCGATCTCGCCGCCCGCCGAAAGCATCTCGACGCTTTCTACTATCTCCCAGGTTTCGCCGCCAAACGCGCCCGCGTTCATCTTCAACGCGCCGCCCATTGTGCCCGGAATGCCGGCCAGAAACTCGGCCCCACACAGGCCCTGTTCGCCGCAAAAGCGCGCGACATGCGCGCAAGGCACGCCAGCCTCCACATAAACCGAACCGTCGGCCAGACGCTTCATTTCTTTCAGCCGTCCCTTCGTATTGATCACAGTGCCGCGAATACCGCCGTCGCGAACCAGCAGATTGCTGCCGAGACCGATCCAAAATAGCGGTTCATCTGGCGGCAATTGCCGAATAAACTCGATCAAATCCTGCCGGTCGAATGGTATATACATCCGGTCAGCCGGCCCTCCAATGCGCCAGCTCGTGTGTTTCGAGAGCGGTTCATTTTCGAGCAGGCGGCCTTTCATACGTTCGATCTGCGCGCTCAGCATGCGGCCAGCGCATCCTGCAACAGAGCCGGCAGTTGCGTCGCGATTTGGCCGACATTGCCCGCACCCATCGTCATGATCACATCGTTCGGCTTCACGATGCCGGCCAGCACATCCGGCAATTCTTCCCAGTTCTCGACAAAAATCGGATCGACCTTGCCCCGGTTCCGTATCGCACGACTCAGAGACCTGCCGTCCGCGCCGCGAATCGTCGCTTCGCCGGCCGCATAAACATCCAGCAGGACCAACACATCGACCGTCGACAGCACATGTACGAAGTCTTCGAACAAGTCCCGAGTCCGTGTATAGCGATGCGGCTGAAAGACCAGAACGGAACGACGATCCGGCCAGGCCTGGCGCAACGCCTCCAGCGTCGCGGCAATTTCGCGAGGGTGATGCCCGTAGTCATCGACAAGAGTCAGCTTGCCTTCCGGTAAATCGATATCGCCATTGATCTGAAACCGCCGGCCGACGCCTTTGAAAGCGCGCAAACTTGCGACGATAGCTTGATCGTCAATACCCAGGCGGGTCGCGACGCTGATCGCGGCCAGTGAATTGAGCATGTTGTGCCAGCCCGGTAGATTCAGGGTGACCTCGAGCGGCGGAAAATCTCCGCGCCGCAGCGCGGTAAAGGTTGTATGCATGCCCTGCTGCGCGATGTTCACCGCGCGCACGTCCGCATCGTCATGGACACCATAAGTCGTGACCGGCTTTGAAAGCAGCGGCAAGATCTCTCTGACTCCCTCGTCGTCCATGCACAAGACCGCCATCCCGTAAAAAGGCAGGTGATGCAGAAATTCGATGAAGGTATCCTTCAAGCGCTGATAGCTGCCCTGATAAGTCGCCATGTGGTCCTGATCGATATTGGTCACGATCGCCATCATCGGCTGCAAATACAGGAAAGACGCATCGCTTTCATCAGCCTCGGCGACCAGATAATTGCCGAGGCCGAGTTTCGCGTTCGTGCCGGCGCTATTCAACCGGCCGCCGATCACGAAGGTCGGATCGAGGCCGCCTTCAGCCAGCATGCTCGCGATCAGGCTGGTCGTAGTCGTCTTGCCATGCGTGCCGGCGACCGCGATCCCGAAGCGAAAACGCATCAATTCGGCCAGCATCTCCGCGCGCGGAATCACCGGAATCCGCTCCAAATAGGCCTGATCGACCTCATCATTGCTACGGTCGACCGCGCTCGACACGACCACCACATCAGCCTCGGTAATGTTTTCGCGCCGGTGGCCGACAACCACTTCCACGCCAAGGCCGGCAAGTCGCTGAGTTGCAGCACTTTCTTTAATATCCGATCCGGAGACTTCATAACCCAGATTCAGCAAGACTTCCGCAATGCCACTCATGCCGGTGCCACCGATGCCGACGAAATGGATCCGTTTAATGTTGCAGAGTATTGTGGCCGGTCCATTGATATTCTGGATGTTCATCGGTTTGCCTCGGCAATACAGTAATTGGCGACAGTTTCAGTCGCATCGAGCCGAGCGCATTGTTTCGCCGCCACGGCCATCGTTGCCAATTGACCGCGCACACGGGTGATTTCGGCCGCCAGACTCTCGGGCGTCAAATCATTTTGCCGTAAGATCACGCCTGCGCCGGCATCGGACAGATAATGCGCGTTGGCGACCTGATGGTCGTCGATCGCCCAGGGCAACGGCACCAATACCGCCGGACAACCGACCGCGGCCAGTTCGCTAACCGTCATCGCGCCAGCCCGGCAAATCGCCAGATCAGCCCATTGATAAGCGAGCGCCATGTCCTGAATGAAATCCTTCGCCTCGGCATTGACGCCGAGTTTCCGGTAACGCGCCGCGACCTGCTCCTGCATTGCCGATCCGGTTTGGTGAATCACCTGAACGCCTCTCAGCAGCGCCATTGCCTCCGGCACGATCTCGTTCAAACGCTGCGCGCCCTGGCTACCGCCGACGATTAATATTTTCAAATTTTGCTCGGTCTTGTCTTGCTTAGCTTCAGGCGCCAGTAAAAACTTTTTTCTCAGTGGATTACCGGTGCAAATCGCCTGCCGTTTTTTGTCGAAACTGTCCGGAAAAGCTTCCAACACCTGGTTGGCCAGACGCGCAAGCCAGCGGTTCGTAGTGCCTGGCACCCGGTTTTGTTCATGGATGATCAACGGGATTCCGAGTACTTTGGCCATCAGCCCACCGGGCCCCGCGACAAAACCGCCCATGCCCAGCACCACATCCGGTTTACGTTTCTTGAGCAAGCTGGCCGCCTGCCGACAGGCCTTGATCAATTTGAACACAGCGGTCAATTTCGACAATACGCCCTTTCCTCTGACGCCGGCGACAGCCAGCCAGTCGATCGCGATGCCGTGCTCCGGCACCACCCGGGCTTCCAGGCCACTTTGCGTGCCTAGCCAGGAAACCTCCCAGCCTTTTTCCAATAACGCTTCCGCGACCGCCAAGGCAGGGAATACATGTCCACCGGTGCCTCCGGCCATGATGACTATGCGTTTTGCCATCTCGATTTTCCTTTCGGCGTGCCGGCATGAATTTCCGCGATCTCGGTATGTACCCTAAATAACAAAGCGACCGCCGCGCACATTACGATCATACTACCGCCGCCGTAACTCATCAGCGGCAAAGTCAACCCCTTCGTCGGCAACATGCCCATATTCACGCCCATGTTCACAAAAGCCTGGAAGCCGAACCACAAGCCCAGCCCATAGGCGATGAACGCGGCGAACAATTGCCCTGCCTTTTCGGCCGCGGACGCAATCTCGAACGTGCGCCAAAAAAATAGCGCGAACAGACCGATCACGGCTGCGACACCGGCCAAACCCAACTCCTCGGCGATCACCGAAAACAGGAAATCGGTATGCGCCTCGGGCAAATAAAACAGTTTTTGTACGCCGCTACCCAATCCGACTCCGAGCCACTCGCCGCGCCCGAACGAAATCAGCGCCTGCACCAATTGAAAACCGGTGCCGAGCGGGTCGGCCCACGGATCCAGAAAACCGGTAATCCGCTTCATCCGGTATGGTTCGAAATAGACCAGTAACGCAAATGCAATCACCCCGACCGCACCCAACGGAAACAGGATGGACAACCGCGCGCCGGCCAGAAACAGCATACCGACCACAATCAACAGGATCACCACCGCCGAACCGAGATCAGGCTCCATCAGCAACAATAACGCGACAATCACGAATAACCCGAGCGGCGCGATCAAACCCATCGCCGACGACTGTAATTTGGCCTGACGCCGGTTCACATATCCCGCCATGTAGATCACCGCAAAAAACTTAACCGCCTCTGACACCTGTATCCGCAGGCCGCCGATCGTCAGCCAGCGGGTGCTGCCCTTAACCTTCACGCCCAGCCCCGGAATCAGAACTATCGTCAGCAACACAACCCCGAGAGCCAAAAGAGCGGGACCAATTTTTTCCCATTTGTTGACCGGCACCTTCATAATCACCCAGCCTATCCCGAACCCGATTAGGATATGCGCCAGCTGGCGCAACGGATAATGCAGCGACGTTGAGCCTTCTTTGACCCCGAGATGCAGCGAGGATGAGGTGACCATCACGAAGCCGATCAACAACAGACTGGCCGAGGTGAGCAGCAATACCGAGTCGAAATGTCGGCGCTTCATTCTGGAAGGACGATTTTCGCTGCTCATACCGCCAGTTCCAGGACTGCCTTGGTGAATTTTTCGCCGCGATCCTGATAGTTTTTATACTGATCGAGGCTTGCACAGGCCGGCGACAGCAGCACCGTGTCGCCGGCCTGCGCCAGACCGGCCGCAATCCGCACGGCTTCCTGCATGCTTTGCGCGCGGTATGACGGCACACAGCCGTTCAGCGCCTGTTCGATCAGTCCAGCATCCTTGCCCATCAGCACGATGCTTTTGACTTTTTCCTCGACCGCCGGCCGCAATTCGTTCATGTCCGCGCCTTTCGCCTCGCCGCCAGCCAGCAGAATTACCTTGCTGTCATAGCCTTGCAGAGCCGCGACGCAAGCGCCAATATTGGTCGCCTTCGAATCGTTTATCCAGATCACATCGTTAATTTTCGCAACCCGCTGCATCCGGTGCGGCAACCCCCTGAAGCGCCTGAGCGCATCGCACATGCCATCCGGATTCAATCCGACGGCAACGCCCAACGCCAACGCAGCCAGCGCGTTGGCCGCATTATGTCGGCCTTCCAACCGCAATTCGGACAGCGCCATCAGCTTTCTGCCGCCATAGACCAGACATTCGGCGCCATCGATTTTCGCCAGTGTAAAATCGGCGGCTTGCCTGATCGAAAACGCATAAGTCCGCCGGCCTTTCCGCCGCATTGCATTGACCCGCTCATCATCCGCATTGATCACCATCGCCCCATTGCCGTCGAAGACACGTTGTTTGGCGCCGGCATATTCATCCACATTCTGATGCCGGTCCAGATGGTCGGCCGATATGTTCAGCACGGTTGCGGCGGCCGCGTTCAATGCGGTCGTTCTTTCCAGTTGAAAACTCGATAATTCCAATACGAACAAATCCGCCGGCGTATCGAGCAGGTCTAGCGCGGCCGTGCCTAGATTGCCGCCGATTCCGACCAGCTTGCCAGAAGCTTTCGCCATCTCGCCAAGCACCGTCGTGACCGTGCTTTTGCCGTTCGAACCGGTAATCGCGACAATCGGCGCATTCGTCGAACAGGCGAACAGATCGATATCGCTCATAATCACCGAGCCATTCAAAACCGCTTGCGCGATCGCAGGTTCGGTCAACGCGACTCCGGGACTGATCACCAGATGCGACGCGACCAGGAAGGCTTCTTCGCTGAATCTGCCGGTAAAGACCGGAACATCAGGCATCTGTTCAGTGAATTCCTTCAGTGCCGGAGGGTTATCCCGGCTGTCCACAACGGCAAAATTGAAACCCAGCTTTGACAGATATTTCGCAACAGACAGCCCGGTTACACCCAGGCCGACGATCAGCACTTTCGTGCGCCGGGGGTCCAGTGCAAAACGGGAAATCAGTCTTTTAATAATCGCGGCGTTTTCCATGTTTCACTTCTCTAATAAGGGCATCAACGCAGCTTCAGGGTCGCCAGACCAATCAGCACCAGGACCACCGTTATAATCCAGAAACGCACGATTACGCGCGGCTCGGGCCAGCCCTTCAACTCAAAATGATGATGAATCGGCGCCATTTTAAATACCCGCTTGCCAGTCAACTTGAAAGACGCGACCTGAATGATCACCGACAGGGTTTCCATCACAAAGACGCCGCCCATGATCACCAGCACGACTTCCTGCCGCACCAGCACCGCCAACAAACCTAGCGCCGCACCGAGCGCAAGCGCTCCAACATCGCCCATGAACACCATCGCCGGATAAGCGTTGAACCAGAGAAAACCAAGCCCCGCGCCGACCAGCGCCGAACAGAACACGATCAATTCGCCGGAATGAGGCAAAAACGGAATCGCCAGATAATTCGCAAACGCCGCATGCCCCGACAGATAAGCAAATATGCCCAATCCCCCTGCCACCATCACGGTAGGCATGATCGCCAAGCCGTCCAGCCCATCTGTCAGATTTACCGCGTTGCTGCTGCCGACGATCACGAAATAGGTCAAAACGACATACAGCCACCCCATGTTGAACACGACGTCCTTGAAAAATGGCACGAAAAACTGCGTTTCGGCCGGCAAGGCCGCAGTTTTGTACAAAAACACTGCGGCCACGAGACCGATTACCGACTGCCAGAAATATTTGGCTTTCGCGGACAAGCCGTCGCTGTTTCGCTTTATCACCTTCCGGTAATCATCGATAAAACCGACGATACCGTAACCCAGCGTGACCAATAAAATGGTCCAAACATAGTGGTTGCTGAGATCGGCCCACAGCAGCGTGCTGACCGCGATCGCAACCAGTATCATCGTGCCGCCCATGGTCGGCGTGCCTTTCTTTTCGTAATGCGACTCGGGCCCCAGTTCGCGAATGCTTTGGCCGATTTTTTTGTTCGTCAGCTTGCGAATCATTGCCGGCCCGAACAACAGCGATATGGCCAGCGCGGTCAGCGAACCCAAAATGGCTCGGAAGGTCAGGTAATGAAACACCCTGAAGGCACTGTCAAATGACATTAAATAGTCTGCAAAATACAGTAGCATCTTTTACGCTCTAAAATTTTCCACCAGCGCCGCCGCGACATTTTCCATCCGGCGCATTCTCGATCCTTTGATCAGAATCGTTTCGTCACCCGTCAATTCATTTTCCAGCGCGGCGATCAGCTCTTCCTGAGTCTCGTAAAAAGAGGCCCCTTTGCCAAAGACATCGACTGCGGCCCTGGCATCGGAGCCCACGGCTAGCAGGCGCACAACTCCACTCGATTTGATCAACGCTCCCATTTCCCGGTGCATGTTCAGAGTCTCGGGCCCCAACTCGGCAAATGCGCCCAACACCAACCAGGGCTTTTGTCCAACGTGGGTCAGCACATCAAGTCCCGCCTTCAGCGAGCTCGAGTTCGCGTTATAGGTATCGTCAATCACAATATTGCCTTTTCGGCCGACCCAGGGCTGCAGTCTGCCGGTAACCGGTTTGACCGCCTGCAATCCCCGCACGATCCGCTCCAGATCAAGGCCCAGCGCCAGCCCGGCAGCGGCCGCCGCCAGCGCGTTCACCACGTTATGCGTGCCCGCCAGTTGCAACCGGCAAGGCATGCGGCCCGCGGACGAGGAAAGCATGAAGGCGGTCCTGAACTGATGATCGATAATTTCGGTTTTGATTTCCGTCGCCGTGACTTCGCTGTCGCCATGCAGCCCGAACGAGATGACTCGTCGAGGGCTGGCGACCGATTGCCAATAATCAAAATAAGCATCATCCTTGTTGATGATCGCCACACCGTTGGGCTTCAGCGCCGTAAACAACTCTCCCTTCGCCCGGGCCACGCCTTCGACGCTGCCGAAACCCTCGATATGCGCGGGACCTGCATTCGTGATGATCGCGACGTCCGGCTCGGCATAGGCCGCGGTGTAGGCGATTTCGCCCGGATGATTCGCGCCCATTTCGATCACCGCGTAACGATGCCGCTCCGCAAGGCGCAACAGGGTCAACGGCACGCCGATGTCATTGTTCAAATTGCCCTTCGTATAGAGCACTTCGCCGTCGATGGCGAGCACCGCAGCCACCATTTCCTTCACGGTCGTCTTGCCGTTGCTGCCGGTCACGCCGACGACTTTCGCGCTTGCTTTCTTGCGCCAGGCGCCGCCCAGTTCGGCCAGCGCCAGATGTGTATCCGCTACCCTAATCGCCGGGATGTCCGCGCTAACGCCCCGGCGCACCACCGCCGCGACCGCGCCACTGTGCGCGGCCTGATCGACAAAGTCATTGCCGTCGAATCTTTCGCCCTTGATCGCGACATACAGATCGCCAGGCTGCAACGTGCGCGTATCGATGCTGACCGCACCAAAGACGCCATCGCCGCCAGCTAATTCCCCGTTCAGGAGCGCCGCGCATTCACTCAACCGCATGTCCACCGTTTGCCCTCAATTTTAATGCCCTCTTCACGGCTTCGGCGTCGCTAAACGGATAGCGCACGCCGGCTATTTCTTGATAATCTTCATGACCTTTACCGGCGATCACGATCCAGTCGTTTGCGCCCGCCTCGCAAATGGCTGCTTCTATCGCCTGTTTTCTGTCACTTATCACGCGCACCCGCTCCTTCCTGCATCCGCTGAGAATGTCATTCACAATATCCTGACCGTTTTCGTGACGCGGATTGTCATCGGTCACGATAATATGATCGGCCAACCGTGAAGCCACCGCCCCCATCTCGGAACGCTTGCCTCTGTCACGGTTGCCTCCGCAACCGAAAACGACCCACAAACTCTGCCGGCAATGCCGCCTAACGCTGGACAACACCTTATCGAGCGCGTCGGGCGTGTGTGCATAATCGACAAACACCAACGGTTGATGATCGCCGCCAAACCGTTCCATGCGCCCCTGAACCGGATTCAGCGAGCGCAATTTCAAGGCCGCCCGTTCGATCGGTTCGCCGAGCGCGAGCATTACCGCCAGTACGCTCAAACAATTGTCGATATTGAAATCTCCAAACAACGGCGTTTGCACGGTCACCCTCTGCTTGCGCCAGTACACATCGAACTCGATGCCGGTCGCTGCATGGCGGATATTCTCAGCCCCCAGGTTTTCGCCCTTTGCACTTGTTTTACCTCGACGGCTATGCCCCCATACCGCCACGCTGTCCGGCGTTGCCGCCAGTATTTGCGCGCTGTATTCATCGTCCAGATTTACCGCCGCAAAAACCAGACCCGGCTGTCTGAGCAAGGCCAACTTAGCCGCGACATAGGCCTCCATCGTGCCGTGATAATCGAGGTGATCGCGACTGATATTGGTGAACACCGCGCCCTGGAAATGCACGCCGTTTACCCGCCCTTGTTCCAGTCCGTGCGATGAAACTTCCATAGCGACGGACTTCTTGCCCTGCTTCCGCAGTTCGGCCAGCACTCGCTGCACCGCGAGCGCATCAGGCGTGGTATTCAACGTTTTGTTCAGTCTCCCCCATTCACCCCACCCCAAAGTGCCGATAATGCCGCAAGCGGGCAACAGTTGGCTCAAAAACTGGGAGCAAGATGTCTTGCCGTTGGTACCGGTAATGCCGAACACATTCATTGCCGCGGATGGATCGCGATAGAAATGCGCAGCCAGATCGCCCAATTTCCAAGCCAGATTTTCGACAGCAATCGCCGGCGCGCCGTTTAATCCCGCCGCCAGCTCCGTGCCGCCGCCTGCCGGATCGTACAGAATCACAGCGGCGCCTCGTTCGATCGCCTGCGCGGCATGTTTTAATCCATGCTGGTTCGCCCCGGACAAGGCGATGAACGCATCGCCCGGCGCAACCTGACGGCTATCCAGCGTCAGATCTGTTATCTCTACAGCCGGTCCGAACTTCATCGGGCCGGCGAGCAACTCAGTTAATTTCATGGCCCTCTGTTGGCGAATCTTTATGCGACAACACGATAGGCATCGTTTCGTCCCTATCCGGCGCAATATCCAGCACCCGCAGTGCGCCGGTCATCACTCTGGAAAACACCGGCGCCGACACCAGGCCGCCATAATACTTGCCCGCCGAAGGTTCATCGATCATCACCGTGATGATCAGTCTCGGATCGCTGGCCGGCGCCATACCCGCAAAAACCGCGAAATATTTGTTGCTGGTATAGCCGTGTGCGCCGGCGGCCTTCTTGACCGTGCCGGTCTTGCCCGCCACCGTATAACCATCGACCCTCGCCTCGTAAGCGGTGCCGTCCTTCATGATCACGGTTTCCATCATTTTGCGCACGCTTTTGACGGTCTCGGCCGAAAACACGCGCACAGGATTCGGATCTTCATCACGTTTCAGCAGGCTGACCGAGTGTAGAATGCCGTCATCGGCCAACGCGGTGTAAGCTCTCGCCAATTGCACAACCGAAGCGCTGAGTCCGTAACCGAACGACAACGTCGCCCGATCGAAGTCCTTCATTTTCGAATAATGCAAAAGCCGCCCCGACGCTTCGCCGGGAAATCCGGCCTCCGCCGAAGAACCGAAACCAAGCTGGTCATAAATGCCCCAAAAATATTTCGGAGGCATCTTCAATGCCATCTGCGATACCGCGACATTACTGGACTTCTTGATCACATGCGTCAAATCCATCGTACCGTAATTATGTACATCCCTGACCGTATGTTTGCCGATCTGAAACACACCGTGAGTCGCGAACAACGCATTCGGACGCACATAACCGCCGTCCAGCGCGGCGGCGACGACAAACGGCTTCACGGTCGAACCGGGTTCAAAAATTTCGGTCATCGCCCGGTTCCGATAAAGACTCTCTTTCAAGTCTTCACGCGCATTCGGATTGAACGCCGGCAAACTGACTGCCGCCAAAATCTCGCCGTTCTTCGCATCCAGCACCGCCAACGAAGCGGACTTGGCATTGTTTTCGGCTACCGCCCGCTGCAATTCTTTATAGGCAATGTACTGGATACGCTGATCGATACTCAACTCGAGATCGCGCCCCGGTGCCGGATCGCGGATGTTTTCGACATCCTCGATGATGTGCTGTTTGCCGTCACGGATCACCCGCTTGCGTCCCGGCACACCTTTCAACACATTTTCATAGCCTTTCTCGATACCTTCCTGCCCTGCATCGTTCAGATCGGTAAAGCCGACTACATGCGCGGAAACCGCGCCGGCCGGATAAAAACGTTTGAATTCGCGGTCAAAATTGACGCCTGCGATCTTCAAGTTCTTCACTTGATCGGCAAGCGGCGGCTCGATCCGGCGAATCACATAGGCAAATTGCCGTTTGGGATTGTCATTCAGTAAAGCGGCGACTTTTCCAGTCGGCAAACCGAGCAGACGCTCCATCTCGCGGATTGCGGCTCGAGTCTTGTTACGATAGTCGCTTAGCAGGGCTTGTGTTTCTTCCTGGCTTTTTTTGTGCTTCTTTAGATCATCCTCGAAATCCTGCTCGGCCTGATGATGATCCTTCGCGTTCACCCAGATCGATTGCATCGGCGTGCTGACCGCCAACGGCTCGCCGTTTCTGTCCCGTATCATGCCGCGATAGGCCGGAACGAGCACATCTGTCACATAGGTTTTATTGCCCTGCTGCTGCAGAAACTGTTTGTCGAATACCTGCAAATCGATCGCCCGCACCACCAGCGCAGCCATGCACACCATCACCCCCAGTACGAGGAGTTTCCTGCGCCGCTCGCAATCGACCGGCGCCGCCGCTCCCGATCCCGATTTGACTCTGTCGCGAAAATCTCTCATGGCTTCAAATAAACGATCTTGTCGCGTTCAGGCATAACCAGTTTCAGTTGATCGCGCGCGCTCAGTTCGATCTTGCTTTGATCCGCCTGAGTCGTCAGTTCGAGTTGCAGTTGCCCCCACTCCACATCATACTGATCCAGAATCTTTTCCTGCTTCTGGATCTCGATAAAAACCTGACGCGAATGGTATTTGCTGTAAATCGCAGCTAGCGCCGACGCAAGCAGCAGCGCGAATAACGCGCCCATTGCCAAATTTTTGAATGCCGCCACTTATTACACCCTCTCCGCCGTCCGCATCACCGCGCTACGCGCTCTGGGATTTTGTCCGATCTCTTGTGCACCGGCCTTGATCGAAGCGCCGATTTTTTTCAATGCGCCTTTTTCGATTTCGCTCTCCCTGATCGGCAACTTGCCGGGATCGTATTTGCTGCCCGACTCTCGGCGAATAAATCGCTTCACGATCCGGTCTTCCAGCGAATGAAACGAGATCACGACCAAGCGCCCGCCAGGTTTCAATACCTGCACCGCCTGCCGCAACACCGCCTGCAATTCGTCCAGCTCATGATTGATTTCGATCCGTATCGCCTGAAACGCGCGGGTCGCGGAATGTTTGTGCCGCTCCGTGGACGGCGACGCCTCGGCAATCAACTCGGCCAGTTGCCGAGTCGTTTTGATCGGACTTTCTTGCCGGCGGGCCACGATCGCCTTCGCAATCCGCCGCGCATGACGTTCCTCGCCATATTCGAATAACACCCGCACCAATTCTTTTTCGGAGACCGTCGCGATCCAGTCCGCCGCAGAAGGGCCGATGCTGCTGTTCATCCGCATATCCAGGGGACCGTCCTTCATGAAACTGAAGCCTCGATCCGGATTGTCCAGTTGCGGCGATGAAACGCCGAGATCCAGCAAAACGCCGTCGATCTGCCCGGCCAAGCCTTCCTGCTCGACAATCGCAGTCAATTCCGAAAAGCAACCGTGAAACAATCGAAAACGGCCATCCCGCAACAACTCCTGCGCAGCGCTAGACTCGACCGCTTCCCGGTCTCGATCGATGGCCAAGAGACGCCCTTTCGCATCCAACCTCTGCATCAACGCACGACTATGCCCGCCGCGCCCAAACGTACAATCCAAATAAATCCCGTGACGCTTGACCGCCAATTGCGCAAGCGCCTCTTCCAGCATGACCGGTAAATGCGACACCGCTTTTCTCTTTAAAATGATAACGCGCCGAGCTCGTCCAATCCGTCGTTATCATCGCCGGCCAGCCATTCAGCTTCCTTGGACGTCCAGGCGTCTTCATTCCAGATTTCGAATTTGTTCAACTGTCCGACTAAAACGATCTTCTTTTCCATGTTGGCAAAACGTCTAAGTTTTTCAGGCAGCAATAACCTGCCCTGTGCGTCCATTTCACATTCCGAGGCGTTACCGATCAGAAAGCGCCGCAATTTGCCGGCCATCTTGTTCAGCGTCGGCAATTTACTGATCGTTTGTTCGAGTTTTTCCCATTCGGGCATGGGATAGAGCCAGAGGCAGCCGGCTTCGCCGACGCACAGTTCGTTGACCGCGACGGTTACGACCAGTTGACGATCGCAACACTCCTGCAATTCGTCCCGATAACGGGTCGGAATCGCCAGGCGTCCCTTATCGTCAAGATTGAGCGAACTAATGCCCCGAAACAAGCCCCCCCCCCAAAAAACTAAAAAAAAACCAAAATTTTCCACTCTCTCCCACTTAGGCTCCACTATAGATTTCTAGTGAACCAGAGTCAAGAGCCTTTACAACAAATTTCTTTCTTTTTTGACAATGACTTAGACAGGCATCGCTCGGACGCCTAAAATCAAAAAATGACAGACATACCAACAACATTGGATTTCATGAGGTTATAACAAACTAATGACAAATTACTTTAATAGCGCCCCAGAATCGGGCCGACAGGAGAAATCGCAAACAGGAAGGAAGAAAAATACAGGGGAAACGATTGACGCAACAAAAAAGATAAAGACTAGACGTTTGGCACGACCAAACAACCGAAAGCAAGGAACGTAAAAAACTGAAAGAGCCAGCCTGTAAGCCGGGTTCTGTCTTGAACAGCCATTCATCTAGGTTGCAAGTTACCTTGCAACTCAAGCAATCTACCCAGGAACCGCGCGGGCCGCGCGTTTGTTCCTCTATTTGATCTTGCTCCGGGCGGGGTTTTCCATGCCGCCTCTGTTACCAGAGACGCGGTGCGCTCTTACCGCACCTTTTCACCCTTACCCAGCCCCTAAATTTCCTGAAGACTTGACATCGATCACGCATCGGTCAAACTTTCAGGAAATTTAGGAGATGGGCGGTATATTTTCTGTGGCACTTTCCGTAGACTCGCGCCTCCCAGGCGTTACCTGGCGCCCTGCCCTATGGAGCCCGGACTTTCCTCCATTTTATCATTACGATAAAACAGCGACTGCTCAGCCGACTCTTTCGACGCGAAGTATATCACAGTTTTGTCATAATCGCCGATCGGAATCTATTAGCGCCTATTTTCATTCACTTTTCGCAGACCCAAGAACCAACGCCGCAGGATAAAGCGCTTTCTTGCGCGCGCCGGTTAGCTGCACCGCCAGTGCAACAGCGGTTGAAATCGAACATTCTTTCAGCAAAATTCGGAGTATTTTTTCCTGCTCATCCGTAATCTCCACCGGATGAACTCCTTTCGGCGCGCCCTCGACGATAATCACAAACTCGCCCTTCTGCATGTTGTGATCGGATTCGACCAAAACCAGCGCCTCGGCCAGCGATGTTTTGACGATTGTTTCATGCAGCTTGGTCAATTCCCGGGCAATCACGACCTGCCGATCCGGCAGCATTGTCTCACTCAAATCCCGCAGAGACGCCAGCACCCGGTGGCAAGACTCATAAAAGATCCATGTGTCGGGGGATGCTGCTTTTGCCTTGAAAAAAGATTTTCTTTCCGCCGACGCTCTTGGCGCGAAACCTTCGAATGAAAACCGCGCGGTCGGCAAGCCTGCCGCCGACAAGGCCGCAATCAGCGCACAGGCGCCCGGCAGCGGCGAAACCTCGATGCCTGCCTCTTTAACCATCCGCACCAGCGGCATGCCGGGATCGCTGACCAGCGGTGTCCCCGCGTCCGACACCAACGCAATCGACAGGCCCGCGCGCAATTTTTCCAGTAACTCCGCCGATGCGCGTTCTTCATTATGCTGATGCAACGAGATGACTTTCTGATTGATGCCATAATGCTGCAACAAGGTTTTGATATGGCGAGTATCCTCGGCGGCAATCAGATCAACCTGCCGTAGCGTCTCCACCGCCCGATAACTGATGTCGCCGAGATTCCCTATCGGAGTTGCTACCACATACAATTTACCGCGTTCATTCATCATGCATCCGCCCTAAGCAAGCTTTCATCAAGACAGACCGGAAAAACTGTGCCAAAATCATTCCACCTGCCTGAAATGCCTGTTAATCGTCAAAGCCCTCGATTATAACCCGGCGGAACCGCAAAAATCCTACCCGATATGAAGAATGATAAACCCTCCCTCTTGACTCTGCTGACCGGCATACCCTTTAGGGCGCCCCACCTATTGCGCGGCGACGACGCGGAAGAAAAAGCCCGGAAATTTCTGCGCAACAAGGGCCTGGTACTGGTCCGCAGGAATTTCCGCTGTAAACAGGGCGAGCTTGATCTGGTCATGAAGGACGGCCGGACCCTGGTAATCGTCGAAGTCAGATTCCGTCAATCAAACCGACACGGCAGCGCCTTGGAAAGCATTACCCGCGCCAAGCAATCGCGTATAATAGCCGCGACCCAGGTCTATTTATCCAAGCAAAAACTTGACTGCCCGCTCCGTTTCGACGTGGTGGCAATCAGCGGCGACGGCGGCATCGAGTGGATAACCAATGCCTTTTCATCGCAAAACTAGGACATGAGTTTACAAGAACGCGTCATCATCCATTTCACGAACAGCATAGATATCCAGCGGGAAGCGATGGACAATCTGTCCGAGTTGATCGGCTTCGCCTCGCAACGCCTCGTTCATGCACTGCTCAACGACAAGAAAATCATGACCTGCGGCAATGGCGGATCGGCCAACAACGCGCAGTTGCTGGCCGCCTCGCTGGTCAATCGTTATGAACGCGACCGCCCCTCACTGCCCGCCATTGCGCTTGGCAGCAGCATGACCATGCTGACCGCGATCGCGAACGACATGCAATACGACGACATTTTCGCCAAACCGCTACGGGCACTCGGACACAGCGGCGACATTCTGGTCGTATATACGATCGGCGGCCATTCCGCGAACACGCTGAAGGCGGTCAACAGCGCGCACGACAAGGGCATTTCGGTAATCGCGCTAACCGGCCAGGACGGCGGCAGCATTGCGCCGCTGCTGCATGAAAACGATCTGGAACTGCGCGTGCCGTCGAACTCCGCCGCGCATGTCTTGGAAACCCACCTGATGATCACGCACTGCCTATGCGACCTGATCGACTATCAAATTTTCGGCGGCTGAGCCGCCAGCATGACTAATCGACCCAAATTGGCGGCCGGCTTTTTATCCGGGCTCCGATCAATTCTGCCGCCGATGGCCATTCTGACCGATCCCGAAGACTGCTGGGCCTATGGCTATGATAACAGCCGCCGCCATTCCCTGCCGCAAGCTGTCGCGTTTCCGACCAGTCATGAACAAGTCGTCCAGATAGTTAACGCCTGCAACCAACACCAGACTCCCCTGACCGCGCGCGGACGCGGCACCAACACCGTCGGCGCGACCGTTCCGCTGCAGGGCGGACTGGTCGTCTCGCTCGAACGGATGCAAAAAATAATCGAATTTTCGCCCGAAAACCGTTTACTCATCGTCGAACCGGGGCTGACCAATCAGGAAATCCAAACGCTTGCCGGCAGCCGAGGCTTTTTCTGGCCTCCCGACCCGACCAGCGCTGCCTATTGCAGTCTCGGCGGCAATCTGGCCTGTAATGCGGCGGGACCGCGCGCGGTCAAATACGGCACACCGAGAGAGAATACGCTGGGACTGCGTGCCGTGACCGGCGCAGGCCGGGAAATCCGCACCGGTGTCCGCACCAGCAAGGGCGTGGTCGGCTATGACCTGACGCGTTTGCTATTGGGCTCGGAAGGCACGCTCGCGATCATAACCGAAGCGACATTGAAACTGACGCCGCTGCCGGAAGCGGTCCAAACCCTCAGGGCCATCTACCGTAGCGTGCTGGATGCGGCAATAGCCATCTCAACGATCATGGCGCAGCCGATCGTGCCGTGCGCACTCGAATTCATCGACGGCAACGCAATTGAAATGATCCGGCATCATTCCGCCTGTGACCTGCCCGCACAAGCCGGCGCACTGTTGATGATCGAAGTCGATGGCCCTCGCGAAGGCCTGAAAAGCATAGCAGCCAAGGTCGCCGATGCCGCTCGCAATGATGGACTGCTCGACATTCGCATTGCTAATACCGCGCAGGAAGTCGACGCGCTCTGGCAAACCCGCAAGGCCTTGGCCCCGGCCCTGCGCAGGGCCGCGCCAAAAAAAATCAATGAAGATGTAGTGGTGCCGGTGACCGCGATTCCTGATCTAATTGAGGGCCTCGACCGGCTGTCGGTCAAATACGACTTGCCGATCATCAACTTCGGCCATGCCGGCAACGGCAATATTCATGTGAACTTACTGCTAAATCCCGACACGCCCGGTCAAAGCCAAAAAGCGCAAAACTGTATGGATGAAGTGTTCACGATGGTGCTTAATCTCGGAGGCACCTTGTCCGGCGAACACGGAGTCGGTCTGGAAAAGAGGGATTTCATCGACCGCGAACTGGATGCAAATGTACTGGAACTGATGCGCGCGATCAAAAGACAATTCGATCCGAACGGGATATTGAATCCCGGAAAACTATTGCCGCCGGATTGACGCCAATGCGACTATAGAGTGAGTATTGCTTCGTAAAAGAAAACTGCCTACAAGTAGAAGAGAGCGATCAACAGGCCGATTTTCTTTGTTTGGAAAGATTGGCGACTGCAAAATCACCGAGTCCCAAACACCACGATCGTCTTGCCGTGCGCGGTAATCAATTGTTTTTCTTCTAATTCCTTTAACACGCGCCCGGCCATTTCCCGAGAACAGCCGACCAAGCGGCCGATTTCCTGGCGGGTAATATGCAACTGCATCCCGTCCGGATGCGTAATCGCATCGGGCTGCCTGCTCAGATCGAGCAAAGCCCTTGCAATCCGCCCTTCGACATCCATGAAAGCCAGATCGCAAAATTTGCGACTGGTCAGCAATAACCGTGACGCCAATTGATCGCCCAGCATATAAAGCAGGTCTGGTGCAAAGTCCAACAGCTCTTTTTTGAGCGCCTGTTTGAAACGCTCATAGCCGATCTCGGCCAAATGGCAAGCACTGCGCGTTCTCACGCTCACTTTGCGCACCTCGCTGCCCTTAAAAACACCGACTTCGCCGATGAACTCATTTTTGTTCAGATAGGCAAGGATGATTTCCTGACTGCCCTCTTCGTCTTCGGCGCAGATACTGACAGAGCCTTCGATAATGAAATACAGCCGGTCGCCGACATCGCCGGGCCTAATCACGGTCGCTTTGGCCGGATATTTTTTTTTATGGCATAAGTGCAAAAATGCGCTCAGTGCGCCTTGATTCAACGGCGTTGTGTTTTTTAACATGATGCTCCCGTCCACTGCGATCCCTCCTGACAATTGATTTCTACTCTATCGAGTTTAGCAAAAACTGCGCCCGCCAGGACAAAACATGAATATTTTTCTACGTGGTATATCGATTTTCCGAAAGGCACCGAACGCACAACATCCCGGATACCTGCATTTTCCACACCTGCCGCAGCGGCAAGCGCGGAAGAGCGGTTAATACCCTCTGGCCAAACTTGCAACCGCAACCGCCGGCGCGCAATCGGCGGCAGTCATGCCGTTTACATTTGTCATTGCAGGGAATAACTCCGAGAAATCGAGATAAGGATAGCCGATCGAATCAGCCAAGCACTTGACTAGAAAACGTCCTACCCCGGCACCGACGAAAGGTATCGATACAGCAAGACTCCCGCGCGCCAATTGTTTTTCACAGCCGCGGCGAATTTTTTGCAATTGCCTCGCGCGCAGATTTTCAGCCAATCTTTGCCACCGCGGCAATTCGACGGGATCGAAATCGCAGCCGACCATCCGCGACAAGCGCCTGGCACTCGCGAACACGGTTTTTTCGGCGCCGTCGGCCGTATCGGCCTGATCGTGAGCCTCGTTCAATTCTCCGGTCAGCCGGTACACATCCGCCATCGTCGCGAAGTATTCGGCCATCAGACCCACTTCACCGTCCCGGTCCTCGACGCACTCCGCAATCGCCATCACCGCAGTTCTGACGATGCCGGTATAGATCAACTCCTGAGTCACCAGGCGTTCATAATCGCTGTAGCCTTCGGCCTTCACCCTGCCTTTATCGAGCAGCAAAATATCGGTCGTCGTACTGCCGATATCGATAAACAGGCCGCGGCCGATTTTCTGCGCGGCATAACTTGCGCTTGCCAACCAGTTTGCCGAGGCGATCGATTCATAATGGCGGCTATCAAGCTTCGACGCATTCAAAAATCCCAGTTTACCGGCATAAATCAATAGATCGGCGCCCGGCAAAAGCCCAATCATCGTCTCGATGATCGTTTTGACGCCGTCATCGCGGCCCGCAAACAAATCGACCAGTTCGCCGGTCATCGTTATAGCATGACGATAAGGCGCGGACGGCAATTCGTGCATAATCGAATCAACCGCAGACCGGAGTTTGTCGAGGCCTTGCCACAACGGGCATGGTTTCTGCCTGATCGCGGTCAATTCGCCCCGCGCGTTCAACACGGCGGCTTTGATATGCGCACCACCGATGTCCCATCCGATTATTTCAATCGCCATCTATTTTCTGTTTGATCTGAACGGTTACCATTTTATTCATCGTGCGGTGAATAACTGGATCGCCATGCAATAACTGCAGTACCAGCGCGGCGGCATTAACTCCCAGGGCCGCATTCAGCCCCGCGAAGGAAGACGTTAAGCGGGGGTTGATTTCCAAAACCAGGGCTTGCGCGGGCGTTTCGATCAGGTCGATGCCGACGCAGCCCCATAAGCCGGGCACCGCCTTAGCAATGCCGGCAACCAAATCCTGATAAAGACTGCAATCGAAGCGATGATTGACCCGAATTGCGGAAAGTTGATACTGGTTGTTAACAATCTCGAATTGCTGCAAATTGACGGACAAAATCCAGCCCCGACCGTTTCTGAATAAACAGGACAGACTGGTTTTCTCGCCGCTCAGATGAGGCTGAATGATAAAGCGACCCGCACCCTGCCGGCACGCCGCGAGCCTGTCAAAATCAACCGAGTCCCGCACGAGATAGCTATCGCCACAGCCCGCTCCGTCTATCGGTTTGACGATACTCTCGCCCGGGAAAGAAGGGCAATCGGCGAAAAGTCGGGTCGCAACGGTCGGAATCTGCCGGCCTACCAAGCATTGGAAAGTCTTGAATTTGTCCGCAGTCAGCCGCACCGCTGCCGAAGCGGGCGCCAGCAAAGTTTTGCCAAGCCGCTCGACTACCCGGCACAACTTGAATAAAATCGCATCGAACTCCGGCGCAATAGGCCAGATCGCATCGTGCTGTTCGACCAGTTGTTCAAAACGCTCGAAACAGTCGTCTTGCGGGCCGATCAAGGCTATCTCGATAGCTGGCGACTCAACTTGAGCCGAAAGACGCGCATCGAGCATCACTGTAACGTCCAATTCCGGAATCTCGTTCAGCCCACCCAGCAACGCTTTAAGCATCAATAGACCTTCGCCGGCCAGTGACGCTGGCAACTCGTCTCGATTGAAGCCGCCGCCGCTAATGTATTCGAACACCAGAATTTTCATTGCGCGTCCATTATCATGCGTTTTTTCACCGCCTCATCGAAAGAGCATCGATGCAATCAAACGGAATATTGTATCATTGCTGTAACACGCTTTTGGATGAAGTCACTAAATCATGCAAGTTATTCCCGTAATCGATTTGAAAGACGGTTTAGTCGTACACGCCAGGCAGGGTAGGCGCGATTCTTATTTGCCGATTCATACCGCCTTATGCTTATCCGCAGATATTTTCGACGTGATCGACGCTTATCTGAATTTATATGATTTTCAGACTTTTTATATCGCCGACCTGAATTCTCTGGAGCAAAAAGGAGAGCATCAGAACTTGATCAACGCGGCGGCAGAGCGTTTTCCAGAACGCACCTTCTGGCTTGATAGCGGCTTCCCCCCCCCGCCGTCGCACAACAATACGCTTAAAAACATTAAAACGGTGCTCGGCAGCGAATCTTTTCGGGATGATACCGTGAATCTACTTGAAAGTTGCGCGAAGGATTTTATTTTGTCGCTGGACTCTGTCGGCACAAAACGCCTGGGAGCCGATAGCCTCTTTACGACACCCGGCTATTGGCCGAACGATATTATCATCATGACACTGGAGCGCGTCGGCAGCGATTCAGGACCCGATTTGGAAAGATTGGCGGCGTTTTATGGAAATTATCCCGACAAAAATTTTATTGCTGCCGGAGGCATCAGAAACTTGGAAGACTTGCTGGCGTTAAAAAAAGTCGGCATCGCACAGGCGCTGATTGCCAGCGCGCTGCATTCGGGTGCGATCGGACGCGCCGAACTCGCCGCGCTTTAGGCAAAAAAATACCCCAACGAGTGGGGTATTTTTTTGCTCCTAAAAAGCTAAAAGCTGATTAGTTGGCAGCGAATGGGTGTTTCGCAGTGCCTTTGGCGGCAACAACTTCAGCAGCGGTAGGAGAACCGGCAACAGCGCGAGCGATTGCTTCTTTGGTTGCTTTATAGTTGTATTCTTGGATTTTTGCGTCGTCTTCAGCAGCCCAGTGGATGAAAACGCCAACGCTGATGAACAGGTCATCGGCTTCGTCGGCTGGGATGGTGCCGTCTTCAACGCTGTCAGCAACAGCCATCGCGACGCCGCGTTGCGCTGGGCCAAACATTTGCACGGCTTGTTTTGCACCTTTGATGGTTACTTTATTGAACAAAATAGTTGCAGGCTTAACCATCAGGTTAGGCGCAACAACCGCCAACAAAGTAGAAAAACCGTCTTTGTTATTTGTCAAGGCGATAGCGAATGCGCTTTCAGCAGCCGAACCTCTTGGTCCGATGATCAGGTCGATGTGCGCAACTTCGTTGCCTTCGCCAACTAAAGATTCACCAACGCACAATTTATTGATTTTAGCCATGCTTGTTTTTCCCCTGTGAAGAAAAAAGTTAAAAAAAATGATTCCAGTTTAATATCGACTGTCGACTTATATCCGTGCTTGGCAACTCGCCGCTGTAGCGCTCGCCTCGCTCAAAACATCTTCCAACAATACGGTAAAAAGTGTTGCCACGGTTAGATCGGCCGTCGTACCGGGATTAATGCCCTTGGACTTGAATTCCTGATCTATTTGATAAAGCAACGGCAACATTTGCTCGGGACTTTCTGCTTTCAAAAGCGCATCACCAAGCCCAGCCATCCTGGCCGCTACCATCCCGGTGAATTGATCACCATACTTCCTTTCGATATGGCTATCGGGAAACCGGCTCAGCAATCCGGCATAAACCATTAGAGCCGCCCAATTACGACCAATCCTTCCACTTATAACATTGTAATACAATTTTGTGGAGAAATCGAATATATCTTGATAATTTGAGCTATATTGAAAGGCTATGCGGTCTCTCGAGGCCGCCAAACGCATCGCTTCGAGCAGGTTAACGGTCGCTTGTTGATGCACATCCTGCTCGCTCGCGCTGCCGAGTCCGCCGGGAGCGGCCAGCGTGATCGCCTTGAAAACCCAGTCCGCATCGTCGATCGTGGTCGAAGACAACACCCGCCTCAAAGCCTGCCGCAATGGCTCACCCAGCACCTGATACGCCGCCTGCACCAGCGGCGCGCACAGCAATATAATTCCGAGGTTCGTATTGCAGCCGACCGCCTCGCGCGTCGCCTTGACCGCGTAATAGATTTTCTCACCGAGGGAATAAGCGGGATTGCACAACGGCCCGGCGCTGGCTTCGGCGCTGCGTCGAAAGTCGGCTACCGTCATGTCGTGCCCGTCCGCATAGACGCTGATATTGCCCGGCTTGAACGCCTGCAATTCGATTTCGCAGGCTTCACGAAACAGCGCTTCGAGTGTTGACGGCGCTATCATGAAATTTCGGCGGGCGCCCCGGAGCGGGTCAATCCCAGATAGCGCCCGACCAAATCCTCGACCAGCAGCGCCGCGACATTCACGTCACAAACGCTTTCGAGCCCCTTCCAGGCAGGCACGCTGTTCACCTCGATCACCGTGTAATGACCGTCCCGATCGAGCATGATGTCGACGCCCGCATAATCCATCTCGAGCGTTTGGGTCGCCTTGATCGCCAGCTCGGCCAACTCACTGCTCGCATCGATCCATTCGCAGTCCGCACCCTGCGCGACATTATTCAACCACGATTTTCCGCGCCGCCGCATCGCGGCGACAGCACAGCCGTCGATTACGAACACGCGGTGATCGTGGTACCCCTCTCCGGCCGCGTGCACGAAGCGTTGCAGATAATAAACGCCGCGGCTCGAGGTCAACCAGAACAGATCGGTCATTTTTTCGATCCGGCGAATGCCTTCGCCCTGCGAGCCGAACAGAGGCTTGCTGATCAGCAAATGACCGTTTTGCAATTCGCTCCCGGCGATCCGCTGCGCCTCATCGGGATCGCGCAGCACCCAGGTCGGCGGGGTCGGCAAGCCCGCGCGCTGCAACAGAAAGCTGGTCATGCCCTTGTCGACACTGCGCTCGATCGCGCGGCCGTCGTTATAAACCGGAACACCCAAGAACTTCAAAGCATGCAGAATATCCAGATACAAGACGACTTCTTCGAGCGAACCGCCCGGCACGCCGCGTACAAACACGGCATCGGGAAGCACCTGTTCAAATCCCGGAATCCATATCGGCAGCCTGCCGGACGCCAGCGTAAGCCGGCATTCGGCCAGCGAAACGAATTCCGCGCTATAGCCGAACTCGGCAAACGCCAGGCTGAGCTGTTTGCCGTGCCACCCAGGATCGTCGGTAAAAATTGCAACGCGGCGCACGAATGCCTTTTACGCGCCGAAAGACTGATCCAGCAACGCATTGTCGAGCTTGCCCGCGCGGAAGCTCTTGCCCGACTCGACCGCGGTAACAATCACGCTGGCCGGACTGAACAGCATCGGATCGATCTTGAAGAAATCGTATTCGTATTGCTTGAAAATATCCGCAAACGGCTTGCCGTAATCTTTAGATGTCGAACTCGGCAATTCTTTCGCAAGCTTTTCGGCCGCCTCGTCGCTGCCCTTCACGAATAAATGCACCTGACCCGCGAATAGAATCGCGTCATTCGTGCGCCCCATAGCCTTCACGAAGTTCGGATGCGGCGGGCAAACCGGCGCGCTGCCGGAACCGTCGATGATGTTTTCAAGCGGAAAATGCAACGCGTGCGCCTTGTGCATAGCAACCTCGAGCACACGGGCAACGACCTGCAAACCGCCAGCCAGCGAACTGGTCGGCGTCACAATGATCGTCAGTTTGGACGGCTCGACCTTGCAGGCGCCGGCGACTCTTTCAACGATTTCCAGCGGCGGAATAGCATCGTTTTCGATCACCAGCGCGGTCGAATCAAAGCTGTCGCGGTAACCCAGTTCCTTATACAATTCCTCGACCGACTCCTCGCGACCCTCCTTCATCTTGGTCGCCAGCGCGCGCGCCGGGCCCGAGCCGAGCGCGTAATATTTCTCGTGCGACAGGCTCCAGCCCGCATACTGGCTGCCGAGGCAACCCAGTACCGGATTGCCGGTATGCACATTCACCGTCAATGGCCAGTTCGCGGTGTAAGGGCTGTGGCTCAGCGTGACCGTGCCCATGCCGCCGAGACAGATCTCGGCGATGATACGGCCGGCTTCGAGTCCGCCCGGCACCTTGATGCCGGCATCGATGATCGTGCAACCGTTATCGAGAGTCTCGACCGCCACCCGCAGTTTGTCCGCATTCGCGATCAAATGCCGTACCAGGGGCTGGGTCAATTTATTCACACTCGCTTGATATTCCATCTCACTGAACCTTAATTAATTGATTGAAAATTTGTTGCTGCCTGGCCGCAAGCGCCGCCAACACTTGCCGCGGCTCACTCCGGCGGGCGATGATGCTGCACACGGGCTGCCCCGGGCGACAAACAGCACCGGGTTCCGACCTGTCCCGAGCCCAATCGGGCCAGTGGAAAGCATCGGGAATCCGAAGGTCCGCATCAGCGTAAACGACTCGGAAGCCTGCAAAACTTTTTTGCTTCGGCAACGCATCCGGCAAGCTGCCTCGGCAGACTTCGATATGACGAGTCAGCAAATGGCCGTATAACTGCATGCTAGCGGACGGACGCGGATTGATCTCCAAAACATGGACTTGCTCGCCGTGTTGTATGAAATCGAGCGAATTCAGGCCTTTCAACGCAAACGCCTGGACGCATCGCGTCAACCAGCCGGAAATCAGCGCTTTCTGCCTGCGGGATAAAGTTGAATGATTAATAAGGCCGGAAAACGCGAATTCAAGGCCGGTGTTTAATTTGGCCGTAAATTGCGTGTTGAAACCGATCACACGCGCGCCTCTCGTGTCGGCCAAAAACAGCACGGAACCTGCCGTTCCAAGCTGGAATTTTTGCCAATAAGCGCATGAATCGATTACGCAATTCGCGTTATGACGGCGAATCCCCAAGCCGCCCTGTCCTTGCATCGGCTTGACCAGCCAGTCACAACCCGTATCAGGCGCGGTAAATGAGACTTCTGGAAAAGGAATGTTTAACGCGCCGAGGGTTGCAAAAAACTCGACCTTGTTTTGGAGCCCGCGAAAAACCGCAGGCGTGTTGCCCAGAATCGTGACGTGATGATTGAGGTAATCCAGGGTTTCCGGATGTGCTTCAAGGCCGCTGCCGTAAATGACTTGAGCGACTCCGTATCGCTCGATCAAATCATCCAGAACTGGCGCGACATGTCCGATCGCCAATGACGGCACCCGGAAGAACTCAACAGCATGAAGCCGGGTATCCAGGTCGGCATAAAGATCCAGCACCAATACCCGAAAACCGGCTTGGCGCGCGGCTTCGGCCAGCATACGACCGGAACCGGCGATGATCAGCAACATTTCGGAACGATTCGCCGGCACATGCACGGACACGCGGTCGGAGCCCGTCTAATCGATTATTCCACGACAACCAGGCCGCCGCTGTTGCGGGCGCTCGCACTGATAAACGTCAACGTATCGCCGGCCGCGAATTTATGCCTGGCCTGCTCGACCAGAACAGCCGCCCGCTCGATTCCATTCACCATGCAAAACCCGGTCGGCCCCCAGGAGGTTTGCCCCACCGCGACCGCGCCCTGCTCGGCCAGCCATTGCATCGCCGTGGCCACCTCGGGACTGGTATAAATGCCGCCTTGCACCGCCGCGAAATGCTCGCCGACCGCACGCTGCAAACGCGTAATCACTTCTCCAAACCTGACGATGTCATTCTCGGCTAGCGCCGGCAGCGCTTGCATCAACAGCAGATAACTCAATTGCTCTGCCTCGCGCCGGGGAAACGGCGGCAGCTCCTGAAACGCCTGAATCTCCTGCAAACCGTGCAGGCCCTGGCCGCGCTTGTCGAACACCAAAATAAAACGCCAAGCCTCAGGAATCGCCATTCGCGCCAACAACGGCGGCGTAATCGTATGTTCGCCGCGCCCGCCGTCCACAACCAGACCGCCCTGCTCGAACACACCGATGCCGATGCCGGAGCGCTGTCCCCTGACCATCACCTTCGCAATGTCGCGTATCGTCAAACCCAAATCATAAAACGCATTCAGAGCCGCCCCGATCGCGAGCGACATCTGTGTGCCCGACCCCAGACCGACATGCTCGGGTATCGCGCTTTCGATATTGATTCGGAGGTTATCCGGAATGTTAAATGCTTCGCACAACATCGTCAGACATTTTTCCGCGCGCACAACGGACGGCCCCGAAATACTGCGCCGGTCCGCGCCTGCAACCGTCAAACAAGTCGCCTGCTCGTTCAGCGCCACGCCGATGCTGCCGAAATGCCGGCCCAGGGAGCCGCTCAAATCGATAAACCCCATATGCAGCCGGGCCGGCGCGGTCACCGATACTTTCTGATGTCGAAATTGCAATGGATTATTGTCAAAGACTGCCTTGAAAAACGGCCGATTATACACGATCGGTTTGACAGCGGCGATCTAGCAGTTCATCACGCCCAACAACTCGCCCAAATCATTCAGCACGAACTTGCAGCGTGCAACCGTTGCCGCATCCACCGGCAAGGCCGACGGCGCCATCACCGGCAAAGCTCCCGCATTAAATGCCGCCTCGATGCCGGCGGACGAGTCTTCCAACACAATGCAGCGGTCGATCGAAACGCCAAGCGCGGCCGCGGCTTTCAAAAAAATATCGGGCGCCGGCTTGCCGCGTTCGACTTGGTCGCGCGTGATAATCGTCGAAAAGACGCCGCCGAGGCCGGCCAATTGCAGGCATTCTTCCGCATTGGCCGCCGCGCTGTTGGTCGCGAGACAATAAGGGATGCCTTCCCGATCCAGATAATCCCGAAGCGAATGGAAGCCGCGCTTGACCTCGATGCCGCGCGCCGCCACATAATCACGCCAACATGCCGCGCTCAAGCGATTGAATTCACTTGGATCGAAACCGGGGCCGCAAAAGCCTTCGATCGTCCGCAGAACCGCATCCATCGACAACCCGGACAACGCCTCCAGGAATACATCCGGTAAGTCTTGATGCATCGCCCGCCCGGCTTCGCGCCAGGCCATCCGGTAAGTCTTTTCGGTATCGAGCACCAAGCCGTCCATGTCGAAGATGACCGCCGCCACATCGGCCCATCTAAGCATCGATCACCTTAATATGTTCGCCGTGCGCCTCCCGACTGGAGCCGACCACGATCTGTTGCACGCCTTGCGCGTTCTGTTCGAGCATGCCCGACACTTCGACCCTTTCGCCATTGAACGCCTGACCCGCATAAGTTGCAGTAAAGCAAACGATCGCGGCGATCGAATCATGATCGATTCGATAAACGGACGGATAATCGAACGCACGCGTATCATCCGCGATCCGGCAGATCAGCGTAATCGGACCAAGCTTTTGATAGACGGCCTTTCGGCCCGGTTCTTCCTGCTCGATCAGACTCAGGTCGAATTTGCGGCCATTCACCAGAGCCTTGTTGAATTTACGCTTCTCGTGCCGGACATATTCGTCATAACTCAACGAACAGTTCCGGCGCTGATACGATTCCCGCCAATCACTGTCGGCCAGATCTTGCAGGTGGTTCTGTTCGATCAGAGTCCTCACGCCGGCACGGCAATGATGAAACGACCCGCGCCCGTAGCTGACCAGATCAATATCCGAACTGTCTTTTTGTGCTCCGACCAGTATCGATCCGGTAATGCCGACCGTATCCAAATCCACACCTTGCTGCATCAGCAATACGCCGAGCGCAACCACATCGCGCTCGATCGGATCATGATCATGGCTTTGCATGATATGACGCAAGCGATGCCGCGGCTGGTGGCATCTGACGATCCGCTCGACTTCAACCGCATGCAAATACGCATCCAACACAGGCGAATAATGCAGATAATCGGGATGATGCCGCCGCAAATATGCATTCGCCTCGGCGGTCGCCTGCTTGCGCCACTCCCCGCCGTCTTTCACATAACGCAAAAAACACAACGCCTTGCCCTGCTCCAGACCGGGGTTGACGACCGCAAACAACAGACCTTCGGCGGTTTCGATAAAGTCTTTGGGGAAAAACATGAATAGATGCGAAGTAAAAAACAGAAAAAACAAGGGCGGCAACTTTTGACGATATTAAAGCATCGCCCTTCAACTGACTTCATTGAAGAAACAATCAGAGGAATTTATAAAATTCTTATATATCAGCCCAGATTTTACCGGGCATGAGCCAACTTGTCTAATCGATTGATTGGCAACCCGGAACAACCATGCGCCTCATTTATTTCATTTATCCGCGTATTGTCGTAGACCTGCTTGGCCGCCATTCAAAACGTCGAACGACATCCCGCGACTACTCGCCGAAATAGACCACGGCGTTTTGGGCAATCGTAGGAGTTGTCCACGAAGATCTTCTCGCATTAAATTCGGCAGACTGCTCGGCATAGATAATCGCCTTCCTTGGCAAATATCTCAGAACTACCGGCTCGTATCGCGCGGCACCGGTATTAGAGCAATCCCAACAATCTCTGCGCCTCGTCGTGGTTATGTTGGGAACCATTTTTTCCATCCGGCGCCTTGATCTTGTTCCAAATCAGTTTCTCGCTGTCTTTCGACAGCACCCAACCCAGCGCGGGCGGATTCTCGCCCTTGTTCAAATCGATACGGAAATGAAAAAATTCCGGCTTGGCGCTCTCCGATAAATGACAACCCTGCGGCCAGCGGCCGCACTCATCGACCCAGGCGATCAGGTTCTTCACGCCGGCTATCCCATGGCCTTCGCGCGAGTTCAGAATACCCAGGATCGGCCCCAGCGTTTCATTCGCGCCATTATTATCGGTCAGGCGGGTGAATTTACCGTTGAAATCGGTTACCGCCGGCTGTGCATCGGCCACTTCCGGTTGCGGCTTTATCCACACATCCTTAGGACATTTGACCAAACCGTCGTCGCCTTTGCCGCAAACCAGTTGATTGTCATTCGTGATCACCACGACGATCGGCTTGATCGCATAGCGTTCAAAAAAGGATTTCCCATCGCCGCCTTTCAGAGTCTCCAGTGCTTGCAGCAACTCTTGCAACGTGATCGCGCCATTGTTTTCAAAATAACCGCCGTCGAGCACATGCCCATTATCCTCGCGCATCTCGAACCAGCCACCGTCATAAGGCAGCGTGCCGGGCGGGCTAACATAAGTAAAGCGCGCGCTATTGCCGGCCGCCACCGACAGCGGCATATCGCTCCCCTCAAGCAACTCGATCAAATCGACATCGTCCGCGAAGGTTGTTGAATCGAGCGGAAAAGGGCTGGTAATCATCTTTCTGCCGGTTTCCATATGCGTATTGTTCAGCAGCAGTAAGGGCAGCCATTTGTTCGCGCCGCCGGGCTTGTTCCAGGTACTCGAATAGGGCTCCGCCATACCCGCGCTACCGTCGAACGCCCTCGACCAGGCTTTCTCCCACCCGGTTTCCAACGCTTTTTGCCGGTCGGGCAAAATGCCGAAAGGTAAAAAGCGCTGCAATAGATCATTAAAGAGCAGCGCGGAAATGGTCGGTCCCAGGAAATCGTGAGACAGCATATCGCGCGCGCGGCTTTGCAGACAATCCTTGCCATCGGCTTTCGCGCAATCGATGTTTTGTTTCAGCAATGCACTGTAAAATGCCGCCCCGACGCTGCCTCCGGATACGCCGCTGATCGCAAACACCGACTCGGCAAATTTCGGATTGTTGTCGGCCAAATACGTCAGCACTGCCGCGGTCCAATGCGATGCGCGAATGCCGCCGCCAGCCGCCGCGACGAAAATCATCGGCCTGACCTGGTTTGCCCCGGGCTGATTGCGCTGAGCCCATTGCTCGGCAAACGCTTCCAGTTTGGGCCGTTGCGGCATAGGGTCCAGCAGGCGAAGCCCGTGGTTATCGTTAAAGAAACTGAACACGGCCGCGACAATGAATAATATCGATAGCACCGGAAACTGCGTCGCCTCCCCATAATCCAAGTGGCTGTTGCGGGTGACAATGCTGCGGATGATGAAATTGCCGGAGGCGGTCAGCGATCCGAAGCCCAGCACCGCAATGCCGGCGGCGCCGAAAGTGAAGCCCAGCCAGACCGGCGCGAAGGTAGCCAATATCAACAGGACCAGCACATAAACGATCGTAAAAGCGCCGGACGACGCATGCAAGTTGTCCAACTGCGCCCAATGCTCCTCGATGCGAATGCCTTTTTTTGCGCACACTGCTTGAATCCATTTACGCCGGCCCATCGTCAGCGCGTAAAACAAAATCGCCAGGCCGAAGTCCGCTGCGATCAAGAGTCCGTGCGGCGAGAAAAACGCGATCCGGCCGTGCTTGACAGGCATCCATAACGCCAACAGGGAAACCAAAAAAACCAACATGCCTAGAATTCTCGGCCAATGCTCGACCCAGCCCGATTCAGACTCCATCGCCTTCGCGCAGCAATTCTTGCCTTTAGTCAGACGGCCGAGCCATGTTTTTTCCTGCAGCGCCGCGCTGAGATAATGCCAGCCGCTTAATTGCTCGCCGGTCGGATCGACGCGCTTCTCGACCATTTCAAGCACCTTGCGGGTCCCGATCCAGGCTTGGAATGCCCACAAGAACACGCCAAAAAGAAAAACCAGCGCATGACCCAGGCTGGTGCTGAGACGAATGGTCAATTCAGCCCCCTGGCTGTTGGGCAGAAACAAAAAGACCGCGGCGAAAGCCAGAATGAATAAGGTGACCCGGCTGCACTTTATCAAATCGAAGAAAAAATCATATTTTTGCCAGATTCCGGACAGTTTGGCCAGCCAGGCGCCAAATACGAGAATCCCTTCATTAATACATGCCCAAAACGGCAACGGATTGCCCGGCGCCGGAAGCAAGCATTGCTTGAGCCTCGGCAACAGGTTTTTGATGAACTGTAGCTGCATGAATCCCCCCAATAGACTAGATGAACAGGCGCGATGCCTGCCGTCAATAAATCCGGCGGAGATGCCATCACAGAGAAAATGAAGTTGATCCGCCGTATCTGGCCGCCATTATTCCCGGCGGCCTCGCGTTCATGCTCCCTGCGACTTTCAGAAACCTGCCGAAAAAAATCAGCGGTTCAGGCTGCCGAACATAGACTAACAAAATTTACAAGTCAATATCTCATTACGACGATTCACACATTTTAAAAAAAGCCCGTCACAATAGATTGCGACGGGGTTGGCCTGGCCGCATTAGACGCCTGATCTTAGACAACTTGAAAGTCATCTTGTCAGGGAGCGCCAGCACACCCTGACCTACACGACCGCCAAAATAGAATTAAGTTACAATTAAGTATGACTTAATGAAAACACTAGATAATATTTTTACCAAAATCCATAAGGTTTTAGCCCATGCAAAAAACCGTCAAGCTGATTTCTCTGGCACCAGAAAGCCATCAGGGCTCCGTGACCCTCATATTGCAACGGCTGGGTTTTGATTTCACAATCATCGATCCTGTCGTCTGGCTGCAACAAAAATTTCAGGAACACGGCACGCGCATCATTCTGCTTTTACCCGAAACCGATTTTCCGATCGAAAAGATCGCCAGGGCTATCCTGTCCACCCCCAATTCCGCTTATCTGCTGATTTATTCGTCGCCACTGACCGCTGAACTTAACCCGATCCTGCAGGCATGCGGCGATTGTTGCCGGTGGCCTTGCAGCCCCTTCGAACTGGATTTCCGTTTGCAGCGGTTGCCGACTGGACAAAGCACGGCACTCGATTTGAACTCACTGGATTTGGAAGCGGCGGCATGGAAGAATTTGAACCTGATTGGCCAATCGACGTTATTTCTGAATACCCTGGCTTTCATCAAGAAAGCATCTCATTGCGACGCGCCGGTGCTGATCGAAGGCGAAACCGGTTGCGGCAAGGAAGTCGCCGCGCGGGCAATTCATTATCTGGGCAACCGCAAGGATTATCCATTCGTACCGATGAATTGCGGCGCGATACCCGATCATCTGTTTGAAAACGAACTCTTCGGCCACGAAAAAGGCGCCTATACCGACGCCAAACAAAGCCAGCAGGGCCTAACCGAGCAGGCGCACCGCGGCACGCTTTTTCTGGATGAAATCGAAGCGTTGCCGGCCAAGGGGCAAGTTACCTTGTTGCGCTTCATCGAAGACAAAATGATTCGACCGTTAGGGTCGAAAACGAGTAAGAAGGTCGATGTCAAAGTCATTGCGGCCAGCAATCTCAACTTGTCCGAACTGGTCGCCAAAGGCCTGTTCCGCCAGGATTTGCTGTTTCGTCTGAATCTCTTGCATTTGCAACTACCGCCGCTCCGGGAACGCAAGAGCGACATTCCGTACCTGGCCGAACATTTCATCGAAAAATATCGCCGCCAGTACCAACAACCGTTGAAACGCCTGCATCCCGAAACGCTGGCCTGGATGATCGCGCACCACTGGCCCGGAAACGTCCGTGAACTGGAAAATTTTGTGCACCGATCTTTCTTGCTATCGCAGGATGCGGACATCATTCTTAGCGAAGCGTCGCGCCCTGACAAGCAGGCGGAAGAGCGCCGAAAATTATTTGAACGTCGCCAACATTTCGACTTCGACGCGCCTTTCAACGAAGCCAAGAACCATGCGATCGATCACTTCGAACAACGCTATCTGACCTGGCTGATCTCCAGCGCCAAAGGCAATGTCACACAGGCCGCCGGCATTGCGCAAAAAGAACGCCGTGCCCTGGGCAAACTGCTCAAAAAGCATGCAATCAACCCCATTTTATATCGCGGCATCTGAAGCGGTCATTTCTTCAAGCCCTGATAGATGTCGCCGACCGCTCGCAACTACGCGTGCGTTGCTTTATCTTCCGATCCATAAATAGCTTACTTCTTGCAAAGCTTAACGGCGTAGTTATGGGTCAAATTTAACCCATAGCACTGCTTCCCTGCCGAAATAAAACTCATTTGTTTTTCATAGGGATAAGTAGTTTTAAACGGAATAGACCGGGTCAAATTTTACCCTGCGCCACTGTCTGTCAGTTTTTTATTGATAATTATCAGTCAGATAAGAATTGGCACGCATATTGTTGCCGCATGGACAAGATTCAAGGCGAGGCAGAATATGCCCGACACAAACGATTCCGAGGTCCGGCGGATAGCCGAGAAGATTGCGTGCTATCTGCGCGCCCATCCTTATGCGGCGGATACAATCGAGGGCGTTGCGGAATGGTGGCTGCCGAGCAAAGGAATTGAAGTATCGGCATCGACGATTCAGCAGGCGCTGGATGATTTATGCGCGCAATCGGTCGTTGTCTGTCATGCCCATCCCAACGGCAACAACATTTATTCAAGTCAGCAAGCGCAAGACGAATAGTCAGCAAACAGGAGACTCAACATGCCAGTATCACCCACTTACCCCGGTGTCTATATCGAGGAAATCCCAAGCGGCGTGCGCACCATTACGGGCGTCGCCACGTCGATTACCGCCTTCATCGGCAGAGCCAAGCGGGGGCCGGTCAACAAAGCCACCGTGATCAACAGCTACGCGGATTACGAGCGGATTTTCGGCGGTCTGGATTTGAATAGCGCGATGAGCTACGCGGTCAGGGATTTCTATCTTAACGGCGGCGGTCAAGCCATCATCGGCCGGCTTTTTCAAATCAATGTGGGTGAGGAGCCGCTGGCTGTCGTCACGGTAGGGACATTGTTATTGGCTGCGGCGAATGAAGGCTCATGGGGCAATAAACTCAGAGTCCGGGTGGATCATAATGTTTCTGCCGATGTCGCTGCCGCACAAGGTCTGACTGTAAACGATCTGTTCAATATCACGATCCGTGACACCGGCACGGGCGCGACCGAAACTTATTTGAACGTATCGGTTGCTAACGGCCCAAGGCGCATCGACAGCGTTCTCGAAAACCAATCCCGGCTGGTCCGGGTGCAAGGTGCGTTACCCATGGCCCGACCGGCTCCCAGTGCCGACCCGATGCCGGGCCAGGACCCGTTCGGCATCAATGTTCCGGCTACCAACTATCCCGCCACAACCAATGCGATCGATAGCCAGGCACTGGCGATAGCCTCTTACACCGGCGCCGGTCTCAGCGACGCCAAGCAGGGGCTTTATTTATTGAAGCAAGCCGATCTGTTCAACCTGCTGTGCCTGCCTGTCGAAGGAACGGCGAATTATCCGGCCGGTTTATTGTCCGCAGCGACCGCCTTGTGCGAGCAATGCCGAGCACTGCTTCTGGTCGATCCGGACAGCACCTGGACAAACAAGGATGCCGCGCGTGACGGCGTCAGCACCTATATCGGCACGAGAAGCCGGAATGCCGCTTTATTTTTTCCGCGACTGCAGCAACCGAATCCGCTCCGCGATAATCAGATCGAAGAATTCGTGCCCTGCGGCGCGGTGGCCGGCGTGTTTGCCCGCACCGATGCGACGCGCGGCGTCTGGAAGGCGCCTGCCGGCATCGAAGCGACGTTGAATGGCCTGTCCGGCTTGTCGGTCAATTTGAACGATGCCGAAAACGGCGAACTGAATCCGTTGGGCATCAATTGTCTGCGCAATTTTCCGGTGATCGGCAAAATCGTCTGGGGCTCGCGGACCTTGCGCGGCGCGGACATTCTGGCCGACGAATGGAAATATGTCCCGGTGCGCCGACTGGCGCTGTATATCGAAGAAAGCCTGTTCCGCGGCACGCAATGGGTCGTTTTCGAGCCGAACGACGAGCCGTTGTGGGCGCAAATCCGGCTGAACGTCGGCGCGTTCATGAATACGCTGTTCCGCCAAGGCGCGTTTCAGGGCACCACCGCGCGGCAGGCTTATTTCGTCAAATGCGACAGCGAAACCACGACTCAGAACGACATCGACCGCGGCATCGTAAATATCGTGGTCGGCTTCGCGCCGTTGAAACCGGCCGAATTCGTGATCATCAAACTCCAGCAAATCGCTGGCGAACTGCAAGTTTAACAGGAGAAAATCATGGCTCAGTTTAGTGTCAACCCGCAACGATTTGATCCTTACAAAAACTTCAAATTCCGCATCAAGTGGGATGGCCGCTTCGTCGCCGGCGTCAGCAAAATCGGCGCGCTGAAGCGTAGCACCGAACTGGTCGAACACCGCGAAGGCGGCGATCCGAGTTCCTCGCGCAAATCGCCCGGCCGCACCAAATTCGATGCGATCACGCTGGAGCGTGGCGTCACCCACGACACCGAATTCGAAAAATGGGCGAACAAGGTGTGGAATTTCGGTTCCGGCCTGGGCGCGGAAGTGTCGCTGCAAGACTTCAGAAAAGACATCATCATCGAGGTCTATAACGAAGCCGGCCAACTGGCGATTGCCTACAAGGTTTATCGCTGCTGGGTTTCCGAATACCAGGCGCTGCCGGAACTGGACGCGAATGCGAATGCGGTCGCGATTCAAACGATCAAGCTCGAAAACGAGGGCTGGGAGCGCGATTTGGATGTGACCGAGCCCAGCGAGCCGCAATTTACCGAGCCCGCGTGATTCCTGATGAAAGACCTGAGTGCCGCAGAGATGTTGACTGTCTGGGAGCAAGGCTTGAACCGTCCGCTGTCGCAGAAATCGCTGATGCTGCTGGCGGCCGCCTACCCCGAATTGGCGGTCGGCACGATTGCGGAGCTTAGCATCGGCGCACGCGATACCTGTCTGTTGTTTATACGCGAACGCCTGTTCGGACCGCGTCTGGTCAATAACGCGGCCTGCCCGAATTGCAGCTCACGCATCGAATGGGAACAAAACATTGCCGATTTGCACGTTGCTGGCGGCTGCGAAGCGCCGGCGGAGCAAGCGTTCAGCCTCGATACCCCGGATTGTTACCGCTTACGTTTCCGTCTGCCGAACAGCCTGGACATGGCCGCGATAGAAGGCAGCGAGCCGGCGGTCGCGATGCGGCGGCTACTGCAACGCTGCATCCACTCCGCCGAATACCGGGGCGCCGAATGCGCGATCGAACAGTTGCCGGAAACAGTGATTCAGGCCTTGAGCCAGCGTATAGAAGCCTTGGACCCGCAAGCCGAAATCCGCATTCAACTGACCTGCCCGGATTGTGCGCACAAATGGGAGGTTTTTTTCGATATCGCCGGCTTTCTCTGGACCGAAATCGACACCTGGGCGGAACGAATGCTACGAACCGTGCATAAGCTGGCCAAAGCCTATGGCTGGTCGGAACGCGACATCCTGAATCTGAGTCCGGTGCGCCGGCAGCTTTATCTCGGGATGGCAGGGTCATGAACGGCTTTTTGCAAAATATGATCGATCGCCATCAGGGCGTGGCCTCCACGGTGCAGCCCCGGCAACGGGCCATGTTCGAGCCGGAAGCGGCCGTAGCGGACCACCCGGCGGTTGTCGTCGAAGCCGGGCTTGCGGAATCCTATCCGGCCGCCGCAACGGCGACCGAACGAACCAACATAGCCGTCGCCGAGAGGATAAAACCGTCCATTCAAGAATCCCGCCCGGCCGCCATTCAAGCAACCACCGACGCGCAAAACAAACCTGAATCGCTTCGGCACCCTCTGCCGGAAGATCATCGGCACGATCAAACCGATCTACGTATACAAGACATTCTGTCGCGAGTGCCGACGAATCAGTTCACTGACAATCCCCACAGCGGTCTCGATACAACCGCCGAATCACGGGACCTGACTGGTCGAATAGAAGAAATCCTGGACCGATTAGTAAGCCAATCCGCTGTTACCGAACCTATGGAGCGAGGAAACGAGGATGTTCCCCGGCTCGCGCCTGCGGCTCTCGTTGGCAACGAAAACGCGCTTTTTTCGCCCTTCTCTTTCCGCCCGCCAAGCCATCGCAACGAAACGAGCGTCGCCTTAACCGAAACTTCAACCGCTCCGGCGCAAACGCCTGACAAGAACCGACAAGAGCCGGGCACGCTGCAAATCCCAACCTGGTTGCAGGATCTGCAAACGAGCCTCGGCGAGCGGTCGCAAGAAATAAGCGGCAAAGCGGAAGCCGAACCGGTGATCAACGTCACGATCGGCCGCATCGAAATCCGGGCAACAAAGGCCGATGCCGCGCCGCCCGCGCCGAAACCCGGCAAGCCGTCCGGCTTATTGAGCCTCGATGACTATCTGAAACAACGCAACGGCGGGAGGCGGTCATGAGCGGCCCGAATGCGCTGGCGACCGTGACCGCAACCTTGCGCCACATCCTGTTAGGCGCGGCCTCGGCGGTGACCACGAAGCCTCCGAGCCTCGCGCGGGGCGACGAGGTTGGCTCGCAATTGAACATCTTTCTTTACAGCACACAGATCGATCCGGCATTCAGTAATTTCCCACTGCCCGGCACGGCCAGAAGCGGCGAAAATTCGCCGCCGCCTTTGGCGTTGGTTTTGAATTACCTGATCACCGCCTACGGCGCAGCCGACGACGATATTTCCGGGCAGCAGGTGATGGGCCGAGCGATGAGCACACTACACGATCACCCGTTGCTGAGCCAAGCCGATATTAGCGGCATCGTGCCGGATTCCGGTCTACAGGACCAGATCGAACGGGTGCGGATCACGCCGCAGCCGATAAGCCTGGACGACATGTTCAAGCTGTGGAGCAGCTTTCAATCGGCAGAGTACAGGCTGTCGACGGTCTATCAAGCGTCGGTGGTGTTGATCGACAGTACGCTGGCCGGCCGCGCGGCGTTGCCGGTATTGCGGCGCGGCGAACAGGACCGCGGCGCCATGGTGACCGCCGCGCCGTTGCCGGCCCTGACCGGCATCCGCTTTCTGAATCAAAAGCCGGCCGCGGAACTCGGCGACCGGATTGTGATTCTTGGCGAACGGCTGGCGGGGGACAATATGACCGTCCGGTTTGAACATCCGTTGTTGGTTGATCCGACGGATCCGTCGAAGAAGCTCCCGATTGATATTGTCCCCGCATCGGACGGCACCGAAACCGAACTGCAGGTGGCGCTGCCGTCACAAACAGGCGACACTGATGTCGGATCGAAATGGCCGGCGGGATTTTATCGGGTCTCGTTAGTGATCGCCCCTCCAGACAGCCCGGTATTGGCCAGCAATGCACTGGCGATGCCTTTAGCGCCGAGAATCCTGACGGTCAACCCGTCAAATGCGCCCGCAGGCGATGTGGTATTGACGATCGAATGCCTGCCGCAACTGCGGAACACCCAGCGGGTGTCATTACTGTTCGGCGATCGACTCGTCAAACCCGACAGCGCAGCGACACCGGCCAACCCGGCGCTGCCGACGACGCTGATATTCACCGTCGCCGGTGCGGAAGCCCGGCCGCGCCCTTATGTCCTCCGTCTGCGGGTGGACGGCGCGGACAGCATTCCGGTGGATTTTTCCGGGGCCGTGCCGCAATTCTCGGTCAATCAGACGGTAACGATCGCATGAGCACGCAACTCGGCTGGATCCAAATCAACGAACAGTATTTGGCGAGCGCGGTCAACTGGGTACGTTTGCGTTTGCAGCAACTTGCTCGTGCGGACGACGATGAGTCCGAGAAACCCGGTTGGTTTAAACGGTCTGAAAATGCGCAACTTCACTCCAAGGCGGCCGACAGCCGGGAAATCGAACAGCTTCGCCAGGACTTGAGCAAACTGGAAAAGAACACGCCACCGCCCGCATTGATCCGGCTGACCTCCATATTGGGCTTGTCGGCATTCGAGCGCGATGTGCTGACCTTGTGCGCGGCGGTCGAACTGGATACCCGCATCGCTTCGCTGTGCGCGAAAGCGCAGAATAATCCGGGCAAACCGTATCCGACCTTCGCGCTGGCCTTCGCCTTATTCGACAATCCCGACTGGAATGCGCTCGCACCGCACCGCCCGCTTCGCTATTGGCGGCTGCTGGACATCAACCAGCCCAATGCGCAGGCCCTGACCGCCTCCGCATTATCGATCGACGAGAGAATTCTGAATTATCTGAAAGGCCTGGACTATCTTGACGACCGCTTGCTGCCGCTGCTGGATCCGGTTACCGCCGTAAACCAGGATACGGATCTTCCGCCATCGCAGCAACAGGCAGTCGATCTGATTATTGAGCGCGTTACAGCGTCCAACGGCAAGGAAAGAATCCCATTTTTCGAGCTGTTGGGGCCTGATTCGGCCAGCAAACAACTGATCGCCTGCAAGGCTTCCGCCTCGTTCGGCTTAAATCTGCATGCGATCGACTTGAAGAGCATGCCCGCCCACATCAGCGATTTCGAAATCTTCTGCCGGTTATGGCAGCGGGAATCGGCGCTGACGCCGTTGGCGCTGTATATCAAAGCGGACGGCGCCGGCGATGCCGAAAAAATTTTGTTGAAGCGCTTTCTGGATCGCAGCGGCGGCGTGGAGTTTCTCGATGTAAAAGAAGCCAACACCGAATCGCCAAGACCCCGCGTCAGTATGGAAATCTATAAACCGCGCCCTGAAGAACAACAACGGCTTTGGGCCGTGGCGCTTGCGGAGCGTGCCGAAAGCATGCCGCAGTGTTTATCTGAACAGTTTTCTTTCAGTCAGGACGAAATTCAGCGGCTCGCCGCGATGATGCTTTCCCATAGCGCAACTCCGGGCAATGCTCCGTCCGGCGCGTCTCTGCAAAGCGAGTTATGGCAAGCCTGCCGTATTGCCGCGCGAATCGGCATGGAGCAATTGGCGAACCGGATCGAGGCGAAGGCCGATTGGGATCAACTTGTGCTGCCTTCAACGCAGATTGCGTTGTTGCGCCAAATCACCGATCAGGTTTCCCTCCGTAGCCGGGTCTATGACGCCTGGGGCTTTCGCGAACGCATGAATCGGGGCATGGGTATCAGCGTACTGTTCGCCGGCGAAAGCGGCACCGGCAAGACGATGGCCGCGGAAGTGATCGCCAATGCGCTGCGGCTCGATCTGTTCCGGATCGATCTCTCGGCAGTAGTCAGTAAATACATCGGAGAAACCGAGAAGAACCTGCGAAAACTGTTCGACGCAGCCGAAGACAGCGGAGCAATCCTGTTCTTCGACGAAGCCGACGCGCTGTTCGGCAAACGTAGCGAAGTGAAGGATAGCCACGACCGCTACGCGAATATCGAGATCAATTACCTGCTGCAACGCATGGAATCCTACAGGGGACTGGCGATTCTGGCGACCAATATGAAAACCGCGCTGGATAAGGCATTTTTACGCCGGCTACGCTTCGTCGTCGATTTTCCCTTTCCCGGCATCGAGGAACGTATGCAAATCTGGCAGAAAGTCTTTCCGCCCGCGACCCCGGTCGATCCGTCTATAGACTACCAACGGCTGGCGGCACTTACGCTGACTGGCGGCAGTATCCAGAACGTGGCGTTGAATTCGGCATTTCTGGCTGCCCAACAGCATGACGGGAGGGTGACGATGCATTTGATCCTGAACGCGGCGCGCACCGAATTTAAAAAACTGGAGCGGCCAGCGAAAGAATCCGATTTTCGCTGGCTGGATGCGACAGAGGCCAAATGAACATTAATCTACATATCGAGCGGCTGGTTTTGGACGGCGTCACTATCGCACCCGGTCAGCATCAATTGTTGCAAAGCATCGTAGCCAGCGAACTCATACGGATGCTTAGATACGGCGGTTTTTCGCCCAGTCTTGCTCAGGGCGGGTCTTTGTCGCGTATTTCCGGCAAGGACATTCTATTGACCGGCAACGATCCGACGCACCTCGGCCGGCAGATCGCCTACTCTATATCGGGAAGCATCGGTCATGAATAACCTTATCATTGCCAGGCCTGTCAAGGCTAAAAAGCAAGAGGAAAGATCGTCATGCCATTCAATCTGATCAAAGGCACATTTCATGTAATCGGCTACTCGCCTGACGGAGACTCGATCCGATTTCAAGCCGATGATCGCGATAATTGGAAATTACTTGCGGGTCCTCCCGTCCAGTTGAATGCCAAGGGGCACGCCCAATTGCGGATCGAAGCCATCGACACGCTCGAGACACACTATCAAGGCCATCATCAACCGCTGCAACTGGCCAATGCGGCGATGCATTTTCTGCTCGATGAACTTGGGATCAGGAAGGTCAAGTTCAATGATGCAGGCACCAGAATTGTCTCCGCGGAGGACGGCACAGCCGGCTATATCCTCTCGCGCACGACCGAAAAGAATCGCCGGCCGGTTTCCTTTGTTTTTGCCGGCGCGGCCGAAGAGAGCGACGGAGCTCCAGTTTTTCTAGACCCAGGCCGTTTGAAATACAGCATCAACTATCAATCGGTGCTGGCGGGCTTGGCCTATCCGACCTACTACAGTGGACTGTTTTCCGATCTGAGGAAAACAATCACGCGCGCTGCGGATAAGGCTCGGAAGGGCGGAAAGGGCATCTGGCCCAAGGATCAAACGACCCATGGCTTCACCGTCGTAAGTCTCGCGTCCGTTACCGACGACGAAGTCATCCTGCCAAAGCTTTTCCGCCGTATCATCAATTTCATGGGCGACGGCGGCGGTATCGACGGATTCAAGGACTATCTCGCCGCCAACCCGGAACCGGTGCTGGAATTGAAGGCCGGCCACTTCTCCAACCTCGATACATTCGTCGAGGTCACGAGGAACAAGGTTAGACTCACTGTCGAACCTGAAGATTTGGTATTTGTCGAGAAATAGAACAATGCGCGGGGGAACCGCATGATCGAGGCCGTATATGAGCGAAATAGCGCATAATCCGTTGAAGTATAGCAATCCCGTATTCGTCGCGCCGCTCTCGAACGGCATCTTTCGGCGTAAATGCGCTTGCGGCAATCATACATTTGCGGGCGGCGAGTGCGAGGAATGCGGCAAAAGAAAGAGACGCGGTCCGCAAGCCCAATTTAGAGTGAGCTCTATTGCTTTGGATAGTAGCGCATTTCCGGCCGGTGCACCGGTTCGCGCCGAGCAGGTCAAGGATAAGGCATTGCCAAACGACAAGGCGGATGCGGAGGCGGCTGCGGAAATCAAGGAAGCAATCCCCGCCCAGGCCGATGCCGAAGAAGACTCTGTCTTGGAAGACGAGGAAGAACAACCCGCACCGGATTCAGCGATATCTGAAACCGAGCCAGCCGCCTCGGCAGAGTCGGCTCCATCGCCCGATGAGACAGAAGAGCAGGGACCCAAGGCCAAGGTCGAGTTCATGGTCCTACAGACGGCGCTTCCCTTTGGGGGGCCAGGAGAGGTGAAGACCCTATGTCCCGCTCCCCGCAATGCTCCGGTCGGATTTTCCGTGGGTCGGAGTACTGCGGCACAGAGAGCGGCGATCGGCGCTTGCACGTGGGGCATTACGTCTCCGGATCCGTTACAGGTGGCAACGCGCACCTGCCGTGATGGCGCCAACTGGCGGTTGCGGGTGCGAAGAGTGCGTTCGGTGGTGCGCACCTTTAGCCGGCAACTGGCTGGCCAGCGTGAGCCGACTGTTGGCAATAGCACCGCAGCCAACTTTTGTACCCAGGTTTCTGACCTCGATGCCTTGGGAAATTGCCCCGGCAACTTTTACATGCTGGCTGCCGTGCGCGCGCACGAACAAGTGCATGTGGACGAATGGCGGACGAGCATGGGGAGCGACTGGCCGGCGCAACAGGCCATCATCGACGGGCTGAGTGTTCCGGCCGCCGGTGCTACTCGGCGTCGATCGGCGGCGACCGCGGCCATGCGCTCATCGGCAGCGTTTACCAATGCCATCCAGACCAGCAACGCCAGTGGCAATTATCCAGCCTTCTGGGGAATCCCAGACCCCAATATCAATACCCAAGCCGCCGAACGCGTTGTCGTGGCACCGCGCATTCGGCAGCTTTGTGTCAACGCGCGAAATCGGGGATGGGGACCGGCAGCCTGTCCGGTGTGCGTCAATAATGGCATTACGTGATTTGACTGTATGAGAAACTTAAAATGACCGCATCCGTACTTGCTCTTGAACTCAAACTCCCGGCCGAAACCTCCGCAGGCGCGCCGGTCGGCGGACGTTTGTTTTTAACCAATCGCGGCGAACAGCCATTGTCATTGACGCACCCATTCTATAACTCGGCCCTGAATCTAGTGGTTTTCGATCGACTGTGGAATATCGTCACGCCCAAGGCCGCGAGGAAAGCGCATATTGCCTATAGCACCATCGACTTAGCCCCGGCCGCAACGGTTGTCGTAGATCTAGCGGATCTATGCTATGTCAGCGGCACGGCGTCTAAAGATTATCAGCTAGACGCGGGTCGCTATTATATCTTGGCGGTCTTTCATCCGGGCACGAGTCGGCTGCCGGCAGAGAGTCTGTATCCACTTGTCATTGCGTCGAATATCGTTCAGTTGGTAGTGCGCTGACTGCTTAAAACGCACTCTTCTAGGAGAAGATTAGAATGACCACATTCCCCGGCTCGCCCAAACTGATCAAAGGCGGCATTGTGTTGCTGAATCCCGGCACCGGCGCGGTGTTGCGCATTATTGCACTGCAATACAACGCAGATTCGCTGAATCGTTCTTTTCAGATTCAGAGTTTTACCAGCGGCGGCGACCGCTCGGAAGCGTTGCGCTTGAAGGGGCCACCGATTGAAACAATCAAATTGGAGGCCGAAATCGATGCGGCCGATCAACTGGAGTTTCCCGACCAGCATGACGAAATCGTGCAAAACGGCCTGCATGCCCAACTTGCCGCGCTGGAGACGCTAATCTATCCGAGCAGCAGCCAGTTGCAGGCGAATGACAACCTGGCCAATTCGGGAACGCTGGAGATCGTGCCGGTCGAAGCGCCGTTGACATTGTTTGTCTGGAGCAGGAATCGGATCGTACCGGTTCGGCTGACCGAATTCAGCATCACCGAAGAGGCCTTCGACCCCTCATTGAACCCGATCCGCGCCAAAGTCAGTCTCGGCATGCGGGTGTTGAGCATCGACGACTTGGGGTTTTCGCATAAAGGCGGAACGCTATTCATGCGCTTTTTACAAAACAAAGAACAATTATCGGCAAGGCACCGGAGCGGTGGCTTTGCCACACTCGGCATCAATGGCATTCCTTAACGCCTGGACGGGAGAAAAAGATGATAGATCCTATGAGCATGATGATGCAGGCAAATTCGCCGGCCAGCGCGCTGTTTCCGCCCGGCAGCCGCTATCATGGCCTCGACACGTCGACCTTGACCTTGCCGGACGGCAGAGAGGCGATTTATCTGCAACGCCGTTTTGTGCCGCAACCTGAACAATATGCGCTGTTGCAAGAGCATGTCGTGACCCAGGGCGAGCGGCTGGATAACATTGCTGCTCATTATCAGGGCGACCCCGAACAATTCTGGCAACTCTGCGATGCGAACCGGGCGCTGCGTCCTGCCGAACTGACCGAAACGGTCGGACGCAGGCTCCGCATCACCCTACCGCAAGGTATTCCGGGGGCGTCGGATGCATAAAGGCGTACATCTGACCTTGCTGGTCGGACCGGTGGTGCCGATACCGGTGCCGAGACCAGTGCTCGATGCGCTGACCGGCGTCGAAGTGACCCAGGATACCGGCGCAGCCAGCGGGTTTAAACTGACATTCACGTTGACCAACCGCTCGCCGTTGCAAACGATTTTTCTGGTAGCGGCAGGGCAGACGCCGATGCTGCGCGTGATCATTATCGCCACGATCGACGGCACGCCGCAGGTGTTGATGGACGGGGTAATGACCCATAATCAGATCGCGCCGGGCAGCGAACCCGGCAAATCGACGCTGACCGTGATGGGCGAGGATTTGACCAAGGTGATGGATTTGATCGATTTCAGCGGTTTTCCGTTTCCGGCGATTCCGGTCGAAGGCCGCATTGCGCTGATCATCGCCAAGTATGCTGTGTTCGGCCTGATTCCGTTGATCATTCCGAATCTGTTCCCGGACGTGCCGATTCCGGTCGAACGAATACCGGCGCAACAAGGCACCGATTTAGCCTACATCAAAAAGCTCGCGGAGGATGCCGGTTATGTGTTTTATATCGACCCCGGTCCCGCGCCGGGCACGAACATTGCCTACTGGGGCCCCCAAATCAAGGTCGGCCCGCCGCAACCGGCCCTGAATGTCGACATGGACTCCTATACCAATGTCGAGTCGATCCGTTTCAGTTTTAAGACCTCCGAAACCACGATCCCGGTCGTGCTGATTCAGAATTCGCTGACCAAGATACCGATTCCGTTGCCGATTCCGGACATTAACCCGCTGCAACCGCCGTTGGGGTTGATACCGGCGCCAATCACGAACGTGACCGTACTCAGGGACACCGCCAAACTGTCGCCGTCGCAGGCGATCGCCAAAGGCGTCGCCGCTGCCGCGCGTTCGGCGGATGCGGTCGAAGGCGTGGGCGACTTGGATGTGACGCGCTACGGACGGATTTTGAGAGCCCGGCAGTTGGTCGGCGTAAGAGGTGTGGGGCTCGCTTATGACGGCTTATATTTTGTCAAGAAGGTCACCAGCACGTTGAAACAGGGCGAGTTCAAACAGAACTTCACCCTGACCCGAAACGGCCTGGTCTCCATTACGCCGAGGGTGCCGGTATGACTCAGTCTTACTACGGAAAATACCGGGGCACCGTGTTGAACAACGTGGATCCGTTGCAAACCGGCCGCTTGCAGGTGCAAGTGCCAGATGTCGCGGGGCTGGTGCCGACATCGTGGGCGATGCCCTGCTTTCCGAGTTCGGGCAAACAAACGGGCGCTTATCTGCTGCCGCAGATCGGCGCGGGGGTCTGGGTCGAATTCGAACAGGGCGATCCCGACTATCCGATCTGGAGCGGCTGCTGGTATGGCTCGGCGGCCGAGGTACCGGCGTTGGCGTTGGCCGGCAATCCGGCCAGTCCGAGCATGCTGCTGCAAACCGGTCTGCAAAATACTTTCGTGATCAGCGATCTGCCGGGGCCGACCGGCGGCATCATGCTGAAAAGCACGACCGGCGCATCGATCATCGTGAACGACACCGGCATTTATATTCAGAACGGCAAAGGCGCCAGTCTGATCATGACCGGCCCGACCGTCACGATCAATAACGGCGCATTGGTGATTACCTGAGGAGGCGCTATGCCGGGATTTTTAGTTCATGTTGGCGCGCAGGTGCTGTGTCCGCATGCGGGACAGGCCCAGCCGACCGTGCCGAACCCCAGGGTCATGGTCAGCGGCCAGCCGATCGTAACGATCGCGGCGCCCTATGTCGTCGCCGGATGCACCTTGCCCCCACCGCCGGCCGCGAACGGCCCCTGTGTAACCGCGCAATGGATCAGCGGCGCGACGCGTGTATTTTCGAACGGTCAGCCGTTGGTCGTGCAAAGTAGCCAGGCCATCTGTGCGCCGACCGGCGCGCCGCTGCTGATCGTCGCGATGCAAACCCGCGTCAGTGCGCTTTAGGAGACGACAATGTTCAATATCGATTTCCCGTTTCATTTCGACCATCGCGGCCGCACCGCGACGACCGATGACGACGATCATGTCCGCGACATGATCGAGCAGTTTCTGTTCACGAACGTCGGCGAGCGAATCAACCGGCCCGATTTCGGCAGCGGCATCCTGCAATTGATCTTTGCCCCGAACAGCCCGGAACTGGCAGCGACGTTACAATTTACTATTCAGGCCGGTTTGCAGCAGTGGCTCGGCGACCTGATCGAAATTCAAAACCTGGAAGTGACCAGTGCAGACGCGGCCCTGCGCGTTGATTTGAGCTACCGGGTACGCCGGACCGGTCAGATCACCGCAGCCACCTTCACTCGGAGTACCGCCGCATGACGATTTGTTCTACGACAACTCTGCATTGCAATAGCCGGCTTCGCCGCCAGAAGGTGCGTAGGCAGGCGACGCTGAACGGCCTCGATTATCTGGAAGTCGGCTCGATCGGCACGCCCGAACCGATATTGGAAAACCAGCGCCATCTCCGGGTTTTTTTTCTCGGCAAGGCCGCAGTCGAACTCGACAAAGCCAATATTGTGATCGACGGCGGCCGGCGCATCCGCAACATCCAGGTGACCGGCATCGAAATCCACCGTTCCGATAGCGCCGACTTCGACGATTACATGGAGGTCGCAGTCGACAAGGCAGGCGATCATTCGACCTACACCTTGCGAGTCGTCGAAAAAGACGACCAGAATCGTTCGCGACCGCATCCGGCGTTCGATCCGCGTTACAACCGGATCGATTTCAGCTTCAAGATCGACTGCCCGAACGATTTCGACTGCCAAACGCCGGCAGTCTGCCCCCCCGAAACGGCCGCCGAACCCGACATCAACTATCTTGCGAAAGATTATGCGAGCTTCCGACAGTTGCTGCTGGACCGCCTGGCGCTGTTGCTGCCCGACTGGAAGGAACGGCATGCGCCTGACATCGGCATCGCGCTAGTCGAAATCCTGGCTTATGCCGGCGACCATCTGAGCTATTACCAGGATGCGGCCGCGACCGAAGCCTATCTGAATACCGCGCGCCAGCGCATTTCCGTGCGTCGTCATGCGCGCCTGGTCGATTACCCGATCCATGAAGGCTGCAACGCGAGAACGTGGATCTGCGTCGAAACCGAGAACGATTTACCGGAAATACCTCTGCGGGAACTCTATTTTGTGACCCGGCTAAATACGCTGTTGCCGTCGGCGGACGGCCTGATCAACGAAGAGCAATTACAAAATCTGCCGGCCTCGCAATACGAAGTCTTTGAACCGGTCATCACACCGGGCTACAAGGATCGGATCAGCTTTCACCGGGATCATAGCGAGATAAATTTTTATACCTGGGGCGAGCAGGAATGTTGCCTGCCGCGCGGCTCGACCGGTGCGACCTTACTCGGAAAATTGATCGAGCCGGAGAGTTCCCAGACAAACCCTGAGTGTGGAGCCGATCAAAAACCGGCGCCGAGCGAAGATGCTCCGGCTGCCGCGGCAGTGGCAGCGAAAATCCCCAAATTGCATCTGCAAGCAGGCGACGTGCTTGTGCTCATCGAAGTCAAAGGCCCGAAAACCGGGCAGGAACAGGATGCTGACCCGCTGCATCGCCACGCGGTGCGACTGATGCGGCTCGAAGCCGATGTCGATCCATTGACCGGGCAAGCTGTCGTGAATATTGAGTGGGCCGAAGAAGACGCCTTGCCGTTTCCTTTCTGCCTGTCCTCCTTGGGTTCGCCACCGGACTGCAAGATTTTCGACAAGGTCAGCATCGCCCGCGGCAACGTGCTGCTGGTCGATCACGGCAAGTCCGGCGAGCAGGAATTGGGCGTTGTGCCGAAACAATCCGAACAACAATGTTGCATTGACGAAGAAACCGCGTCGGACAACACTGCGGTGTCCGGACGTTATCAGCCGATGCTCGAAAAGGTTCCCTTGACCTTCAGCCAGCCTGCGTCCGCCGGCACTCCGGCCAGCCTTGCCCTGCGCCAGAATGTCCGGCAAGCCCTGCCGCAGATTATGCTCCGCAGCATCCCGCCCGGCGAGCGCGGCGACGAGCCGTTGTTCTCCTGGCAGGATTTGAATGATCTCTTGGCCGTGGCCAACCGCCTGCAAAATCCTGCCGACGGTTCGGCGCGGATGTTGCTAAGCCGCCTGTCCGCAACGACCCGAAAACATCTTAAAGAACGGGATAACCCGGCCGAATTGCCGGGCGCCTTGGCGTCTGCGCTGGCAAACGATTTGCCGGCATTGCTGAAAGCGTGGTCTCCGCAGCCCGATTTATTGGCCAGCAACGTCGACAACCGGCACTTCGTCGCCGAAATGGACGATAACCGGGTCGCGCATCTGCGTTTCGGCGATCACGGCCTCGGCCTCAAACCGGATGCGGGAACATCTTTCCAAGCGCGCTACCGGACCGGCAACGGCTTGGCCGGAAACGTCGGGGCCGACATCATAAAGCACATGGTCCGGAAGAATAATGTGCTGGACGGCAGCGGCATCACGATAAGCAATCCTCTGCCCGCGCAAGGCGGAATGGAGGCGGAACCGGTAGCCGAAATCAAATTGTACGCGCCCGGCGCGTTTCGCAACATCTTGCAACGCGCGGTGATTGCGCAGGATTACGCCGACATTACGGTGCGCGACTTCAAGGACAAGATACAAAACGCCGCCGCAAAATTACGCTGGAACGGCAGTTGGTACGAGGTGCTGACCGCGGCCGATGCGTTAGGCAGGGAAAGCGCAGATGACGCATTATTGACGCAAATCACCGAAAGGCTGCACCGTTTCCGAAGGATAGGCCATGATCTGACGGTCAGAAGCGCCGAGCGCGTGCCGCTGGACATCACAATCCGGGTTTGCGTGTTGCCGAATTTTTTGCGCGGCCACGTCAAAGCCGAATTGTCCGAGGTCTTTAGTAATAAACTGCGCGCTAATGGCAAACGCGGTATCTTCCATCCCGACGAATTGACCTTCGGCGAGGACGTGTATTTAAGCAGGTTGGTCGCCGCCGCGCAGGCGGTTGAAGGCGTCGAAAGCGTCGAAATCACCCGATTCCAGCGGCTTAACGAACTGCCGAACGATGAGATCGAAAACGGCGTGCTGCGGCTTGGACCTTTTGAAATCGCCCGCCTCGACAACGATCCGGGCTTTCCCGAAAACGGCAGATTGACACTCGATATGCGGGGGGGACGATGAAAGAACCATGCGATTGTTGCCGGGAAGCCGATAACGCTCCCTGCGGCTGCTGCGAAGGTATCGAAACCGTGACGCCGCTGGCCGTTTATAACCGGCCGGGTCTGAGCCAGCTTTTCTACCGGATCGGCACGCACAGCGCTTTTTTTACGAGCATGAAGGCGAGACTAAGCGGGTTTTGTCTGGAAAGCCAGGACGCGGAAGGCAAACCGATTAAATCGTATCCGCTGTCAGGATTGACCACGCGCGATTCGAATGACCCGGCGATTGCGCTGCTCGACGCGTGGGCGACGGTCGCCGACGTGTTGACCTTTTACCAGGAGCGGATCGCGAACGAAGGATATCTGCGCACCGCGACCGAGCGCCGCTCTATCATCGAACTGGCCGCGTTGGTCGGCTACAAACCCCGGCCCGGCGTCTCGGCGAGTGTTTTTCTCGCCTACAACATCGACGCGAATACCCAAGAAGAAGTCGTGATACCGGCCGGCAGCCGCTCGCAAAGCATGCCGGGCCCCGGCGAAATGCCGCAGGCTTTCGAGACCAGCGACGATTTGAAGGCGAGGGCTGCATGGAACAATCTCAAGCCCAGATTGACGCGGGCGCAGACGCAAGCGGCGATCAATTCGAACAACAGAATTTACTTGAAAGGCGTCAATACCGGCCTCGGCAAAAATGATGCGCTGCTGATCGATTTCGGCAACGGCGTTCCGGTTTTCAAACGCGTGGCGGAAGTATTGCCCGATAACAAGGCGGACCGCACCCTGGTCAATTTCATCAAACCGTCCGCCGTTCCGCTGAACGTGCTGCCCGCTTTCAATCTGATCTATCAACTGGTCCAGCCGGCCTCGATTCAACCGGCCAATCGCTTTCAACTACGGCAGGATCTACGGAGCCAATTTGCGTTGCCCGTTGGCGCGGTCTTTCGATCTTCCGGCTCGAGTTTCGACGCAACATCTACGATTCCTCCGAGCAATACGATTTTCCGGCCTGCGGCCCAGGCCGGCTATGCGGTGTTGAACGCTTTTTCGCCGGTGTTGCGCCAGCATCTGGGCGCCGCAGACGCCAGCACCCAACTGACCGACAATCCGGTCAAGGTCTATGCGTTTAGAGCCAAGGCGTCGCTGTTCGGGCACAATGCGCCGAGAGAGCCGCGTTACGAGCCAAGAACGTTGGGTGGCGGCGAATTTCCGCCGCCTAATCCGAATGCCGGAAATCCGCTCCCGCAACCTTGGCCGGAATGGCAGGTCGATCTGGGGATCGACAAAGATGGGATAGATGAAGCAGGCGATACGCTTTATCTTGACCGAGCATACAAGGAAGTCGCCGCCGGCGATTTTATCGCGATCCAGCAGGATGGCGCCGAACCCACGATATCCAGTATCGGCACAGTGCAAAACATTTCCCGAAGCGCCTATGGCATCAGCGGCGAAACCACGCAGATCACTCTGCAAGGTGCGACCTGGTGGGATCCTTCGCATGAACCCGATATACGCAAAATCCGTACTACCAAGGTTTATGCCCAGCCCGAAGCCCTGGATATGGCCGAGGAGCCGATCACGAATCCGGTCTGCGGCGACGCCGACGACCCGATCGAACTGGACGGCTTCTACGAAGGGCTCGAAGCGGGACGCTGGGTGATCGTATCCGGCGAACGGGATATTGAAGGGACTAACGGCGTCAGATTCAGCGAACTGGCGGTGCTGGCGTCCGCAAACCAAAACATTGCCCTGAACGGAAGCAAGTCGACAGCGCTGCCCGGCGAGAAACGCCATACCTTCATCAAACTGGCCGAAAAACTTGCTTATTGTTTTAGGCGCGATACGGTCACGATCTACGGCAACGTAATCAACGCAACCCACGGCGAAACCCGGATGGAAGTCCTGGGCAGCGGCAACGGCGCTAGGACATTGCAGAAGTTCACCCTCAAGCAAGCGCCGTTGACCCACGTTTCAGCATCCACGCCTTCCGGCACCGACAGCACCTTAAAGGTGTTCGTGAACAATATCGAATGGCGGGAAACCGATTCTCTGGCGGGCCTTGAGCCTAGCGACCGGCGTTTTGTGACCCAAACCGGCAACGACGATAAAACCACGGTAATCTTCGGCAACGGCATTGAAGGCGCAAGGCTTCCGAGCGGCATCGAAAACATCCGCGCCGAATACCGGAACGGCATCGGCAAGCCAGGCAATGTCAAAGCCGAACAAATTTCGCTATTGTTGACCAAGCCGCTCGGCGTCAAGGAAGTGATCAATCCGCTACGCGCATCGGGCGGCGCGGACAGGGAAAGCCGCGATCAGGCTCGCAAGAACACCCCGCTGGCCGTTAAGGCGCTGGACCGGCTGGTGTCGACGCAAGATTACCTGGATTTCTGCCGCATCTATGCAGGCGTCGGCAAGGCCTATGCGGTCGAACTCAGCGACGGGCGGCAATCGCTGGTGCATGTCACGATTGCCGGCGCAAGCGACAGCCCGATAGACCGCAATTCCGACTTGTACAGAAACCTGCGCCAGTCTCTGCATGATTTTGGCGACCCGTTCCAGAAAATCCGGTTGGCGGTGCGCGAGTTGCTGCTGATCGTAATCGAAGCCGGCATTTCGATTTTGCCCGCCTACCGCTGGGAATCGGTGGTAGCCGAGGTGCGCGCCGCCCTGCTCGATGCTTTCAGTTTCGAGCGCCGCGAACTCGGCCAGGACGTTATGCTCAGCGAAGTGTTCAGCGTGATGCAAGGGGTGGAAGGGGTCGCATACGTCGATGTGAATGCTTTCGGAGGCGTGCCTGAAAAACAGCCGCTGACCGAACAGGAGATCGAAGAAGTGACCCATGACGGCGAGTTGCCGCTGACCGACAGCCGCCGCTTGCTGACCCCGGATGAGATCGCCGACGAAGTCGCGAAAATCATCAGCCGGATACAGGGCCGCAATGAGGAGCAACTGAAAAAGCTGTCCGGCAACGGTGCGCTTCGTGTGCCGCAACGGCTCGCGGTCAGTTTGCCGGTCCAGGGCGATCTCCGTCCGGCCCAGCTTGCTTTTTTGAGCCCCGATGTGCCGGCGACGTTGATCCTGAATCAGATCAAGTGAGAAAGTCATGAACGATACCCGAATAGACCGCTTATACGAGTTGCTCCCCGCCATTTATCGAATACGCGATGCCGAGCAGGGCGAGCCTCTCAAGGCATTGCTCCGTGTGATCGCCGAGCAGGTCAACCTGGTCGAGGACGACATTGCCGGTCTGTACGAAAACGAATTTATCGAGACCTGCGAAGATTGGGTAGTGCCCTATATCGGCGACTTGATCGGCTACGAGCCGGTGCATGAGGCCGGCGAGCCTTCCACAGGGTCGAGCCCTGAAGCACAGCGCCGCAATCAAATCCTGTATCCGCGCCGGGAAGTCGCGAATACGATCCGCTACCGCCGTCGTAAAGGCGCACTGGCCTTGTTGGAGTTATTAGCCAATGACGTCGCCGGCTGGCCGGCGCGGGCGGTCGAGTTTTATCGCCTGCTGGCCTGGAGCCAACCCATCAACCACCTGCATCTTGACCGCGGCCGCACGGTCGATGTCCGCAACAGCGCGGCGCTGGATTTGCTGGACGGTCCCTTTGACCAAAGCGCGCATACGGTCGATATCCGCCGGATCAATTCGCGGCGCAGTGAGGGCCGTTACAACATCCCGAGCGTCGGGGTCTTCGTCTGGCGCTTGAAGTCGTATCCGGTCACGCAAACGCCGGCTTATTGCGTCGAGTCGGTCGGGCCGAACGTGTTTACTTTCAGCGTGCTCGGCAATGACAGCCCGCTTTACGTCAACCCCGAACGCGAAGCCGATCCGACCACGATCGCCGGCGAACTGAATCTGCCGGTGCCGATTCGGCGGCGCCTGTTGAAGCAACAAAAAGCAGCGCTTTACGGCGACGGCAAGAGCCTGCAAATCTGGCTCGGCGTGAGCGGCAGAAAGTCCGCAAAACCCATCCCGGTGCCTGCCGAACACATCATCGTCGCCGATTTGAGCGACTGGACCTACCTCCCGAAAAAGGGCAAAGTCGCGGTCGATCCGGTACTGGGCCGCATCTCCTTCCCATTGCGCTCGCCGCCGAAAAACGGCGTCTGGGTCAGTTACCATTACGGCTTCGGCGCCGACATCGGCGGCGGCGAATATGAGCGGCCGATCAGCCAACAGCCCGTTTATGCGCTCTATCGGGTCGGCAAAGGCGGCGAGTTCGACTCGCTGGGCGACGCGATCAAGCAGTGGCGCAAAGACGCCAAGGAAGATGATGCCCCTTTGCACTCGGTAATCGAGATCGTCGATAGCGGCGTCTATGTCGAACCGGTCAACATCCGCTTCAGCAAAAATCACCAAAGCCTGCAACTCAGGGCGGCCAATCGCCGGCGTCCGGTGATCCGCCTGCTCGACTGGCAGACCGACAAACCCGATGCATTGACCGTGATCGGTTTCAGAAACAGCCGCTTTACGCTGGACGGCATCCTGATCACCGGCCGCGGCATGCAGGTATCCGGCGACATACGCCAGTTGACGATTCGGCATTCGACGCTGGTGCCAGGCTGGTCGCTGAATTGCAACAATGAACCGCAGCGGCCGACCGAACCGAGCCTGGAAGTATTCAGTCCGAAAGCCTGCATCAAAATCGAGCACTGCATCGTCGGTTCGATTGAAATTTATCCGAGCCTGGCGGACGTGGAAGAAAATGGCGAAGCGCCGGCCATCAAAGAATCAACATCCGATACGGCGCCTTGCCTGGACAACGAACGCAGCGTCCGCCTCGATCCGCTGCGTGTTTGCATCAGCGACAGCATCATCGATGCGACCGGACAGGATCTCGAAGCGATCGGAGCGCCGGACTGCACCGTCGCGCATGTCTGTCTGACGATACGGCGCGCGACGGTGTTCGGTTTGGTGCAAGTGCACGCGATCGAACTGGCCGAAAACTGCATTTTCGACGGCCGGATCACCGTAGCGAAACGGCAGCAAGGCTGCGTGCGTTTCTGTCATGTCGCGCCGGAATCACGTACCCCGCGCCGCTACGAATGCCAACCCGATCTCGTCAAAAGCGCGATTGCGGTAAAGCTCAAAAACGACAGCGTAACCGACATGGCGCTGATTGATGCGGCAAAACAACAGGAAGCCGACCGGGTTCGCCCGATGTATAACAGTCTCCGTTACGGGGCGCCGGCCTATTGCCAACTCGCTGCTTGCTGCGCCGATGAAATCAAGTCCGGCGCGGACGACCAGGCCGAAATGGGCGTGTTTCATGATTTATTTCAGCCGCAAAGGTTAACCAATTTGCGTGTCCGCCTGGACGAATTCTTGCCTTCCCGACTGGACGTGGGCATCATCTTATCGAATTAGGAGTGCAACATGAAAAATTTTGAAAACAGCATCATGCGCGGCGAATTTCGAGGCGACTTTACTCGGGACACCTTTCACCCCGAAAAAACCTACTCTCGCGTATTGATGCAGCAGGGACGCGTGCAACTGGATGCGGACTGGAACGAACAGGTGTCGATCATTGTACATCATCTGCGCAGTCTGGCCTGCGATGTCGCAGGTCCGCATTGGGGACCTGCCGAAGGCAACGGCTTTGAAATCAAACTAACCGAAAACAAGGACTTTTCAATCGGCGCCGGGCATTATTATGTGAACGGCATCCTTTGTGAAAATGGCGACGGCGTGACCTATAAAAATCAGCCGAATCTGCCGAACCCCGACGACATACCGGCGAATCCAAATGAACGGCAAGCCTTGCTGGTGTATCTTGACGTATGGGAGCGGCATATCAGCGCTGTCGAAGATGATGCGATCCGCGAAGCCGCCCTCGGCGGACCGGACACCGCAAGCCGGGCAAAGATCGTCTGGCAGGTCAAGCTGAAGACGGTGCCGTCCGGTAACATCATTTCCAATGACAACACTCACCCGTTCAAGGAAAACTATACGGATTTTTTGGCTGCGATCGCCGACGACATCAAAACCGGTTCCGGCAGGCTTGCCGCGCAGGCGAAAGACCGGTCGAAAACCGATACCGAGCCTTGTCTGGTCGAACCCAAGGCTCGCTATCGCGGCGCCGAAAACCAGCTTTACCGGGTTGAGATCCACCGTCCGTCCAACAGCGACGGCAAAGGCGCGACGTTTAAATGGTCAAGGGAAAACGGCGCGGTTATTTTTCCTATCCTGGAGCGCATCGCTGGCGGCGCCACTCTGACGCTCGAGCATCTGGGCCGGGACGAGCGTTTCGGCCTGAAACCCGACGATTGGGTCGAAGTGCTCGATGACGATGCCATTCTGAATACCAATAAGGTAAACCTGTTCCAGATCATGATGATAGACCCGGAAAACCGGCAAGTCACGCTGAAAGGCATTCCCGTCTCCACGGCCGGAGAAGACAGCGCGAAGCACCCGTATTTACGCCGCTGGGACCAGCACAATGGCGATCAGGACGGCATCCCGATCGAAATCGGCATCGGCAATAACGTTCAATGGATCGACCTCGAAGACGGCATCCAAATCAGCTTTCCCCAGGACGAGGCCAAAATAAACGCATACCGCTCCGGCGACTACTGGCTGATACCCGCCCGGCAAATCACCGGCGACATCGAATGGCCGGAGCAGGACGGCAAGCCCAGCCCTATGCTGCCGCATGGCGTGCGCCATCACTATGCGCCATTGGCCATTATTGCTTCGACAAGAAGGCCGACGACAGGAGCCGCCGGCGCCAATACAGTGATTGATTTGCGGCGGATTTTAACTCGGATTTGGGTGTAGGCCACCGAATCGGGAATTTAAATCATCCGGCAGCGGTCTTTGTTTCATGGCTTTTGGCGCAGGCAACTGAACGGTTGGCCGCCTGCCGTTGTAAAAATTGAATCGTGGCCGCGCTGTTCGCGTCCCGCTCGTTCAACGGCCCCCCTCATCGATGCGCCAATCGCGGCGCGCCTGTTTTGTACTTTAAATTGCATCAATTAGGCCTCTTAAAAGGCAACGGAGATCCGAATGCTTTGTTTTAATGTCATGCTGGCTACTGCCAAAATTCGAGAGCACATCGACAGAGGCTCCGGAACGATTCAGTACATCCTGGAGGATGCGGAAATCTTAGTGCGTAACGAGACCTATAACAAGGAAGTCGGGTTTCACATCAATGTGGATGGCGTGTGGAAAAATTTCCATGCCTCCTATTCACATTCCCTGATGACAGGAGGAGGCACGATTGTCGAGGTGTGGAAAATTAGAGAGTTCGGAGAGTTGTTGAAACAAACCACCGTTACAACGCCAATGCCCCCGAAACCGGTGTTTCAGTTTGCCGTTTTTTACCACAATCTCGACTGGGACACTTGGTATTGGGACAATAACCATGGCCAGGATTACTTCCTGTAACTGTGTCGATTTAGATTAAACCGCTACAGAATGTGCCGGATAGAATTTAGATTTATACAAAATGCATGCTGCCAGGCCGCCTTACCCTAACAGGAAGTGTAATTACATTGACAACCACAGATAAAGCCGGTACGGTGCAAATTAAATCTATTATTGTTTGAAAAGTGTTTTGAATTCCCTGTCTATCAGTAGAAAAGGCAGGGTTTTACTGTCTGTCCGTTTATCTGTATGGAAGCGTGCCCAGTTATAAAAATCCAATAAATATTAAGGGGTAACAGCGATGAAAATACCAAACCTGACTGCGACAAAGAAGAAGAAAATTGGCCTTGCATTACTTGGATGGATGCTGATTTCCGGTGTAAGCAGTGCTGCCGACCATAACGATCCTAACGCGATCAACTCGATTTTTTCCGATATACCGATAAGCCCTGCGGATTTATACGATATGTTCGGTTTTCCCAGTGAGAATAAAACGGACGGGGAAAAAGTCGTGGCGGCCTTAACGTTCGCAGCGATACCCAAGGCCGGGGTATTCGATCCCGACCTGCTTTACCGTATCCAGTTCGATCCCGATCCCAGAATCGGGCCATCAATGGGAAACGAAGTTTCCTTGTCGGCACTGTTCGATTACGCCAAGGCGGTAGGTAAGAAATATGTCAATTTCAAACCTTCCGAAGTCAGAGTGACTTTCAACAAAGACAATCAGGCGAAAGTCGATTTTATCGGTTTCCCGGGCGGCGATTTTTCCAAAGTTATCGATACCAACAAGGTGGTCGACATCAAATCCACGGACGGAAACACCATCAAGGCTTTTATCGGAGGCAGGGATGATGCTTTCTTCAACGATCTTCCGGGATTTTTCAGATCCATCAACTACGCACCGCAGTTTTATCATGTTCCCAATGCAATGAAGGATAAAAGGGAGTTGCCCATACCCAAAACGCTGATAGAACTGGAAGGCAACACACTATTCAATTTCGACAAAAACGATCCCGACTTGGGGATCAAAGTTAAAAAGGACCTTCCTAAAGGCCCTCTGACCTGGAATGGCAACAAGTTTCTCAAGGATGAAAAAGGTAACTTCCGTTTTGTCTATAGCGGAATAGACGCGCAAGCCGGCAGGAACATCAATGCCATCGTACTGGAAATGCCGCTGAAGTTGCTGACCAAAACGCCCGAGACGGATAGAATCGTCAGAACCTGGGGCGAGAGCTGGGTATTGAAGGCTTCCGCCAAGGCCAAAGCCATTCCCGATCAAAAAGAGCTTTCTTTCTTCGGCCTGTTCAAAGGGATGAAGGCTACGAGTCCCGCGGAAGCAGGCTTTAACGATGATATCAGCGATTATAAGAAGGTGGATCTGGATGGAGTCCCCTTTCTTGATGCAGCGCTGAATGAACGTGCCGACGACAGACAGTTGGCGAACAATATCAAGCTCTCCGAACATTATGTCACGCGTTTCGCCCATCTGGGCTGGGGATTCGGTCCTTCCATCAGTGCGCTGGGTCTGGGGACTTGTTTCGATCATTCCAATTCTCCGATCTCGGTACACAAAACCTATAAACTCGCGATTGAAGCGTTTCCGCGTGCGAAGAAATGTTTTTTCCAGCGCGTCAACATGCCGGACAATTCATGGAATGTGAAAGGGCTGGACATCAAGCCGCCCCGGACCTTTGAGATTTTCATACCCAATGTCGCGTCGATAGACATGGATACCAACGGTACCTGGCCATTCGGCCGCCGGTTTGAAGATCAGGTGGCGACCCGATTCCTGAGTCTGTTTCTGGACATGGAAAAGGGTTGCGGCGGAAAACCCTGCAACGTGGAAACCTTAGGTAGTCAGGCGTTGTGGGATAGCGCTCCGATCTTTCCGAAAACACCGCCTAATCCACTCAGGAACGATAAAGAATTCCTGAAGGAGTTTCCGTATCTGGCGGAACCCTGGTAATTTTCAGTCGCCATTGTTAACGCTGCTATTGAAGGATGAGGGGATTTAGAACTTTTCCTATTGAGTTTATTTCCCCTTTCCCTATTTTTGAGTATTTATTAAGTCATCGCACACCCAAGCCGTGGCATTAAAACACCTTGTTAAAATCATTTTTTGTATTGTTACCATCAGCTTGATTACCCTTCTGGCCGGACTGAACGGAGTAGCCACCACGGACTACCAACAGGAATTAGGCAAGATTGAGTCCGCTGCTTCAAACCCACAGAATCAACCAGGTTCGGCACTTACCGATCCGAAAGCCTTATTTAGAAACGCCTATTTCTTGTTCCAAAAGAGCTCCTTGACGGGAAGGCGACAAGATATGGAAAAAGCAGGGGCGGCTTTTGAAAAAGCCCTGGCCAGCCTTCCTGAGTCGGTTGACCTTTATCTGTTGCACGCTTCGTACAACTTGAAACTTCATCGCCTGGAGGCGGCGAAATCCGAATTGGCAAAGCTCTCATTCATGAACGAGGACCCGAAAGTCCAAGTATTGAAGGCGGATATCACCGTGCAAGAAGGCAACTACAACGCCGCAGCCACCCGCTATCAGCACATTATCGAGAAAAATCGGACTTGGGATAATTTGAGCCGTCTGGCTTATTTGCAAGCGAAACTCGGGGATTTTGACGATGCGGACCGGTTATACCAAGAGGCGGAAGAAGGAATTTCCGCCAAAGACATGCGTTCATTTGCCTGGGTGGAATTGCAAAGAGGCTATTTAGCCTTGAGCCAAGGCCAATATGACGCGGCATGGAATCATTATCGGCAGGCCGATCAAGCCTATTCCGGCTATTGGCTGACCCAGGAATATATGGCCGAATGGTTGGGCGCGCAACGGAACTTCGATACGGCGTCAGCTTTTTACCGGCAGATTATGGCCTGTACCCAACGACCAGAGCTTTATCATGCGCTGGGCGACTTGTATTTGTTTATGGGCAAACCCAAACTCGCCGCCCCCTGGCATGACAAGGCGCTTACCGTCTACCTGGATTCCGCGCGGCGCGGCGAGGTTCAGTATTATCACCATCTTGCCTCGTTATATGCCGACGCGCGCTTGGATGGCGCGCAAGCCGTCAAATGGGCGCGAAAAGACATACAGTTGCGGCAGAATGCGACAACCCGGGATGCACTGGCCTGGGCCTTATTCCGGGATGGCCAATACCCGGCGGCTCTGGACGAAATCAAAAAGGCCTTGTCGTATAACTGGCAGGATGCGCACCTGTTTTTTCATGCCGCGATGATTCACTTAGCCGCCGGGCAAACGGAAGAAGGAAAACGTTATTTGCAAAAAGCCGTTTCAATCAATCCGCATTACGATACTTTTCATGTTCATCGCTGAAGCTTTCGGGTTCACAGGCTCGGAGTTAGAAAGAAGGTTTATTTTTAGTTCGATGAAATGTTTGAGGCTCTCCTGGTTCTTGCCTGGCCTGCTCCTGTCAGTGTTCATCGGCGTGCGTCCAGCGCTGGCACACCCGGTTTCGCAGGGCGCCATGGATGTGATTGTCCGCACAGATCGACTGGATGTGCGAGCCACGGTTTCCCTGGAAGAAGTCCTGGTTGCTACCGCTTTGAGCGGAGATAAGAATGCCATAGGGCCGGAGGCGCTGCGCAAGCATGGCGACTATTTACTCAACCACCTCCATGTTTATGCGGATGGCCTACCCCTCACCGGGCGCTTACTGGAAATTCCCCGTCAGTCCGCAGGCCAACTGATCTATCGGCTGGATTATCCGCTGGAGAGAACGACGACCAAACGCATCGAGTTTCGCCAGGATGTGCTTCGAGAATTCCTGTTTGCACCGGGAAATCCGTGGGAGGCAAGTTATATCGTAAGGATCGGTTTGGCGGAGCAGGCGCCCCTAGAGGGCTTGCTGTTTACTTTTCGGGAGCCCTTGGTTTTTGATGGCGGCGCTGACGCCGGACTGGACCGGATGCGAATGGCTGGGACGTTCGTACGCCACGGGATCGCTCATATCATTACCGGCTACGATCATCTTCTTTTTGTGAGCGCGCTCGTGCTAGCGGTGACCGGTTGGCGTGATCTGATCAAGGTGATCGCCGTGTTCACGCTGGCCCATACGCTGACTCTTGCCCTTGCCGTGTTGAATATCATCCGCCTGCCGTCCAGTATTGTCGAGCCGATGATAGCGGCGAGCATTGTGGCTGTCGCTATTCAAAACATCTATTGGCCCGAACGTAGCCATGGCGGCGCGCGTCTTGTTTTGGCATTCGGCTTCGGGTTGTTTCATGGGCTCGGATTTGCCGGCGGACTGCTCGATGCGATGTCCGGTATGGCATTTGCCAGTGTTGCATTGGCAATTATTGCCTTCAGTGTTGGCGTCGAAATCGGCCACCAGATTGTCGTTCTGCCGGCCTTTGTCGGACTCATTCTGTTGCGTAGAGTCGATGCCGGGACACCTCGTTTTAGCCAAAAGGCGCGACGCTATGGCTCGGCGATCATCTCCTTGTTCGGATTGGCTTATTTTTATTCGGCCTTGCGGTGAAGCCACCATCATGAACCTGGTTACAAAGAACAGTATCCCTTCAATATTAAGGCGTAGGCGTTGTCTTGCCCTTGTTTTAGAAAATAAGCACTATAAAGTGCAAAACTCTGAACTTGACAGACAATTTGAAGCATTAATTTAGATTGAACCTGGCATTGACAGCCTCTTTTCGGCCAAAAGCTGACAGAGGTAAACTTAGCCCTTAGCCGTCGTTCACCGACATTCCGGCCATCGGAGGCCCTTTGGTGCTTCGGAATAGGTTAAAAGTTGGGATCAGAATGAGCGACCTGGATAAGCAACTGCCAATGCGGCTTGGTGCTCAGTTGTAATTGCTTGCTCAAGGCCATCAAGCCATTCTAGAAACTCAGGCCAATTATTCAAACTAAATACCTTGGTTCCATAGCGCTCCTCCAAATTTACAGTCGGTTTCCGAACCAAGTCGGCCATCAGTTGATCCATTACAAAGGCATCGCAATACGGTGCGTACGTAGATATATGCTCTACATCGTAGAAATAACCACTGAATTTTCTGAGCGCGATTTCCTTGTTCGTGAAATTTCCGCTTTTGACCATTGACTTCATCGTGGCGTGCATGCGAGCTGACAACAACTGATGCGGTGTTTGCTTAAGGTGCTCTGATTGCATTAGGAACTGAGCGCATATGCGCAGACAGTGGCCCGCCGGTGTACCTTGTTGGAGAAGTCGACTCGTCATTGACTCGACAACCATAGTAATGACAGGCGCATCCAGCATCGCTGCATGGTCTCCGGAAGCAATTCGAGCTATGTATTGGAGGTAAAAGTCAAGGTGAGCTTTGGCTGCAACTTCATATTCCGCAAGCAGGTCTTCCTCGAATGTCGTCCCGAGTTTCCGCCAACCGTCGAATAAGCCTATGAGTCCCTCGATCGACTCTTTCTTGAGCGAACGAATAAGGTTCACATCACCTATATATCGCCCGACCTCAATCCGAAAATAGCTATCCCAACTGTGAATGTCTCCATGTAACGCATCTTTCTTTTCGCATTGATAACCAGCGGGGCTATTTTCACGCCACGCCTCAAAAGCTCGCAGTAGCTGCACTCTGTGCACTTCTTGGGCGTACCGGAATGTATGTCCGCGTGAGACAGATTTCATGAAGCGGAAAAGTTCGTCCCGACCTGACCATAGGTGAGTTTCGTCCTCATGAATTGACGAATACGGTGCTACAAGAAGTTGTAATGACGCCGCTCGCTCAATCCGAGCGGCGGCATCTAGGAAGCGTTTTTCCTGACCACGAAAGGCGTGGCTAAAAAAAAACTGGTCGAGATAAACGATTTTTTTCTTTAACTTGGGCAGCGGAACACGCAAGTGGTAATCGCACGCCTTGCAACCTTGAAACACCACCTGGCCGCCAAACACATCAACATTTCCGAATGAGTCTTTACGACCGCATCCAGGGCAATTGCCAAGCACATAAGAAACTATTGCCATCAGATTCCCCTAGTCAGCGGAAGTGTACCAGAGTTGATGCCCAATACCTGATAGCACTACGGCCAGACTTGAATTCGGTGATTGAATGTCTGCTGTTTCCAGCAATGAACTTCTGCTTTGGGTCGGTTTTACTCATTCACATCTGAACGTGTTAATCGGCTTCGAAATTTTTCCGCTTTTTAACGAAATGGGCGTTGAATTTTTCCAGATCATAACTCAAGCACCTGTTATAAAATGAATTTTTTCAAATTACCAACTAGCCAATCGCTGGAAAAAATTCAACGCCTGCTAAGACCCCTGTCCATTAAAATGCAAAAGGCTTCCGGCTTGTTTAAGTTCCAACAAGAAATCAGCCAGATATCGTTATAAGCATATTTTCACTACCCTGATTTTTATTAATTTGGTGATTTTTATTAGAACGCACATCAATCAAGTGGGTTGTAATCAATCCGAATGCTTATCTGTATGCACTTTGCCACGGAACACCAGATACTGATAACTGCTATAAATCAACATAACGGGAATCAGCAGGCCGATGCTGGCAAGCATAAAAATCAGCGTTCTGCTCGAAGAAGCGGCTTGCGTCAAGAGTACGGATGCAGGAATCATATACGGATAGTAACCGATGGTCATGGCCACGAGTGAAGCCAGTGTAATGATGGCACTCCAGAAAAACGCACTGAGTTCGCGCTTCTTGTGCAATGCTCGCATTACCAGCATAAAGGCAATAACGGCGAGAAGGACAAAGAGGTTCAAATAAAATCCGCTTTCGCTAGCGGCCCAGCGCGCGGCAAAATGAGAGCTGAAGCGGGATGCGGAGAAAAGCGCCGCCGCCAGCAGCGTTATTTCCAGAATAGCGGCCACATAGGATTGATTAATGCTGACAAGCTGAATCGCGCCTTCTGTCTTGATTATCAGATAGGTGGCGCCGAGCAGGGTATAGCCTGTGACTACGCCGAAAGCCACAATGGCCGAAAAAGGCGTCAGCCAGCCCCATATGCTGCCCTGATCGCCGGCTTCTTGAATGTCCAGACCGCCGATCATGCCGCCAAAGGCAAAACCCTGGGCAAGGCCCGCAAATAAACTGCTGACTCCAAAGGCAAGATTCCAGGGAACTTTGTTTCGGGCGTGATGGCGAAATTCAAAGGCGACACCGCGGAATATCAAGGCGAATAACATGATCATGACCGGGATATACAAAGCCTGCAAGGCGATGGCATATACCATCGGAAATGCGCCGAATAGGGCGCCGCCCAGCAATACCAGCCAGGTTTCGTTGGCATCCCAAATGCTTTCCAGGCTTGTCATCATAATTGCGCGATGGGAGTCGTTCCGGGTAAAAAGAGAAAGGATACCGACGCCCAAGTCGAATCCGTCCAGAACGACATACAAAAACAGGATCAATCCGATGATGAAAAACCAGATATTAGCGAGCAGTGTATGAATTTCAGTGTCCATAATCTAGAATCTCAATCGTTATCAGCCGTTTCCCGCAGGTGCTGTGATGAAGGTGGCATAAAGCTCAAATCAGGTCCTTTTCTGATGATGCGTGCAGCGAAGATCATAAACAGAATCAGTAAAATGCCGTAAACCGCGATAAAGCCGCCAAGTGTGGTGGCCACCACGGATGCCGGTAAATTCGAGGCGGCATCGTGGGTGCGTAACACGCCGTAGATTACCCAAGGCTGGCGGCCGACTTCCCGCACAATCCAACCGCATTCAGTGGCCAGATAACCGAGCGGTATTGACGCTATCCAGGCACGCAGCAATAACCGATGGTTGCAAACGCGCTCCAAAGACAGCCCGCCTTTCCACCATGCAACCGATGTTACCGCCAGCAGCCCCAGAAAAGCCAGTCCGCTGGCCACCATGATTCGAAAGCTGTAATAGATAAGTCCAATAGCCGTCGGCTGATCCTCCGGCGGAAAAGAGCTTAACCCTTCCACGCGGCCATGGCGGCTGCCGGTCGCCAGCAAACTTAACACATTCGGAACAGTGATGGCCCAGTCGTTTTTTTGCTCGGCCTGATTGGGCCAAGCCAAGACATTCCACGACGCGCCTTGGCCTTCTTGATTGGTTTCCCAATGCGCTTCGACCGCAGCCGCTTTTGCCGGCTGATTGATAAAGATATGCATCCCGCTGAGATGCCCCAGTACGATCTGAGCAGGGACCACGAAAATGGCGCCTAACAGGACGAGTTTGAATGATTTCAGAAAAAAATCCGTGTACTTTCTTTTCTGAATATACCAGGCAGACACCCCGCCGATAACAAAAAGGCTGGTGGTCATGCAGGCAAACCACATGTGCAAAACGCTCCACACCATGCTTTTATTGAAGATGGCTGCCATATAACTGTCTACCACGACCCTGTGGTTATCCAGGTGTATACCAGCCGGCGTTTGCATCCATGAATTGGCAACCAATATCCAGAAAACGGAAAGCGAAGCCCCCAGTGCCACCATGCAGGTTGCCAGCCAATGAATGCCCGGCGGGACCCGCGACCAGCCGAACAGCATGATGCCCAGAAAGCCGGCCTCCAGCATGAATGCCATGGCGCCTTCATAACCCAGAATATTACCGAAAAATTCCCCGGTTTCCGTGGAAAAGCGTGACCAGTTGGTGCCGAACTCAAATTCCAGGGGAACGCCGCTAATGACTCCTATGGAAAAATTGAGCACAAATAATTTTCCCCAGAAACGTGCATGCCGGTAATAGTCAACATCGCCCGTTTTCAGCCATAACCCTTCGAAAATCACCAGGGCAACAGAGAGCCCGACGGTCAAGACCGGCCATAATATGTGGAACATAGCCGTCACGGCAAATTGAAAGCGCGATAAAACAACTGGATCCTGGAAAATTTCCATAAGCATCTTTCTCCCGCTTACCCCTTTCCGGATAAAACTGAATCAAATTCCGACGTGATCAGCATCGTTACGAGCCCCAAAAAATGGTTCTTAAAAATCACCTGCTCTTCCTGTGGGCCTTGTGTATAAAAAACTTAGATCAATTTCAACAGCCTATTATCCCTTTGCCGCCTGCCGATGCTGCTGATTGTAGTCAAACCTGTTAAAAAGAAGCTCTATGAATGAATTGGCACTTTCGGCCGAGGCTGTGTCAAAACTCATCACTAAACTTGCCTGACATGTAAAATGTTCCACCGATCAGCCTGAGAGGAGCACTAGGTCAATGATTAGCTCCACTAAGGCTAATGTTTTGCCCGTAATTAGGCATTATCAAACCACAGGCTTTTCGAGGTTTGCGTTTTGACACAGCCTCGGCCATAACCGGCCTTTGACTTATTTCAGTTTTGCGTCTGCAAGTTTGATCATTGCAGTTGTTCAAAGCATACAACCAGAGTGGGGGCTAATTTTTGACTCTTAACGGCATGATTGGGTAAAAATACCTGATACTGGGTGTTTTCCTTAAAGTAATTCAAATCATGGGATTTCTTATTTCGGTCGGCCGTTAGACCCGTCAAAATAATCAGTGCCTCACTAGATTCATATTCCTGGTTATGTATCAAGACGATTTCCGACAGATGATGACGTGATGATGTTTCCCATTAATTGATCTGCACGACAGTACTTATTGGGGAACGGGGTATCACAGAAAGCCGTTAAAAAGCAGCTAAACAAGCCCAGTTGCTTCCATTTTATCGCGACTTAAACTAATTGCCACCGGATTTGCTTTCCAAACCACTTCCTCGGGTAACCTGCCTAGTAGGCTATAAACTAGATGAGAAAGAATGGCTTGCTTAAGGGATTTGGTGTCCAAGCAGGCACGGGTATTTCTTTTTGTCTCCATGATTGCATGGGGTTGAGCCCTTGAAGAGCCCAACCCTTCTTTCAGGACTTATGGTTTTGGTGCCAAAAGGACTACGGCGGCTCTTTGCGCCATGATGCCATGAACCACTTTGGTGGGGTGTATGCCATCCCAAAACAAATAAGTATCTGGTTTTTGGCATTTGTATGGCGGTAGATTCGGCGTTACACAAGCATCACTTGTATTGGTAATTCCAAATGATGCTGGATCGGCAATGATTTCATTAAGCAACGCATGAAGATCCAGCATCCTTATATCAGCACCCGGCAAAGCATTCAATCCCTTTTGTAAATCAGCAAGACCACCGTCGAATGCTTCAGCCAAACTATTTGCAGCAGCAATAATAGCGCCTGTGCCGCCAAATTTATCATCAATGATTTTAACAGCGGGTGTTGCGCCAATGGCCGGAACATTCACTAATAGAAACTTTCTAGCGCCTTGTCCATAAAGCGTTTGGATAGCGTTTCCAATATTTGTAAGCGCCGCCACAATAAGCGTTGGGTTTTGAGTAACCAAAGCATCCCGAACATCGTTGCCCCCCATTTCAATCACGACCAAAGCATTAGGGGACGTTTCAGGAAAATCGCTCATGTAGGTATTCAATTGATCGGACAAATTGAAACGGCAAGGATAATCCCCTGCACGGGCGCCGCCTACTGCATAGTTCCTAGCCTTTGTCGTTGTGCTTTGTAATGCAGGCCGGGTGTAACCTGACAAGCCTTTGCCCTGTGCAAACTGTTCAATCCATGTGGCGCCATTAGTTTCATGGTGCCCCCCTCGTGCATAGCTGCCATTAGGAACGAGGAACTCATCCAATTGGTCGTAGGGCGGTACATTAGCTGATACTCCCATTTTCCCAATGCATTCAGTGCTAAAACCAAATGCAGCCGGGTCAGAGAGCAAAACAAAAGCATTGCCAGAATCGCTTAAACTGGTGCCTAACACTACAATCCCATCAAAATTTTTTACTTGGGAAAAAGCAACCGATGAAAAAAATATACATGACGCCGTCATGATCCAAATTATACATTTAAAATATTTTACGGATTTCATATTAACCTCTCATTTTCACTTTCCACGAAATTAGTTTTTTACTTTCACATAAGCGAAAACAAAACCGATCATCGTAAGGATGGACAATCGCCTCTGAGATCATAACGAGACTAGGTGCTTTATCTTTCTCAGCCTACCTTAGGAAAATATTGCTAATTAACCCAGGTGCTTATTTACCACATAAACAAAACGTTTTCTACTGAGTATTTTAATCAACATTTGATTATTTCTAGTAAACAGGAAAATGATGTGGATTTAATGTTGCAAGGTGAATCTATTTTCCAGATGTGTAAAGAACATCCGTTGTTGACTCCTGCCTGATTGAAATTAGTTGTCTGCTATTTGTGGTTATGCTGCTATCTGGTATTAGCAATTGGATGTCGCTGTGGGTCTTTTTTTGCCAGTCAATGTAAGATTCTCAATCGAGATTTATTTTTGAAAGCATCAGATCAAGCCCAAAATTTACTACTATCCAAATTATGTATTTCATTTTTCCTCGTGGAAACTAGCGATCATTTTTTATCAAAATACACATTATCAACTAGTTTTTTAAACCAGATAGGTCGAAATATCAGTATAAACAACCCTATCGCAACTGTGATAGGAATTACAGGTATCAACATAAAGATAATAAGGACGAGGGCACATTTGATTCTGACAATGAGGGAGCCGGCTATCATTTTTCATACCTTTTTCAGATTTTTTGAAATGTCAAAAGAATGTTTACCAATTGCATGAGGTTTTTTCACCAATCTAAAACTCGCGACCGGCAATTAAAGATGTAAATTGATAAGCTGGTTTGGGTCGAACCCAGTTTGCTCATTACGTAATTTAAAAATTCATCAATTGCTTAGACTATTGGCAACTACGATGTCAGAGTGTTAACTGGCGTTGAAAATTTTACAATAATTGGCGTGATAGTAATTTTATAAATACATTCTATAACAAACACTTGACTAGTAGGCTGAACAAAAATGGACGCCACTTTTGTTCAAAAGCTGGCAAAACTTCAACGCCTTTTTACAGACAATGACGCTCTCGTGGGACACTTAAGGAACAGTCCCCATAAAATTACACTCATTTCAGTTATTTTTCTTGCTCAGTATGGATGGCAATCAGTGCGGATTTTGGTGAGAGACAGCGGAAGGAACTAGCGTCTAATTGTATAAAAATACGATAGATATATAATCCTCTGAAAATTACAGAGGAGTTATCGATGGGGCGTATTGCTAAGGTGGTTAAGTTGAGCCAACAGGAGCGCGTAGAGTTGGAAACTATCGTATCAAACAAAACCAACGAAGCGCGTCTTGTTCAGCGAGCC
>NZ_JAXUHN010000076.1:0-84387 GCF_035916875.1 Methylomicrobium sp. Wu6 | reverse complement strand
GAGTATTTGCGTATTCATGACTGTATTTATCTGCAAATCGTTCTTTACGTACTTCTTCGCATTGTTCAGTGTTCATTGTCGCTCTCCTTATTTAGGATAGGAAACTCAATGGGCTCAGAGGCCAATTTCGTGGGGACGGAGGATAGGTAATCTAATGCTCCAATTGAATCATATGAGGCTCTATCCAATATTGTCAAGCAACCTTTATCGTTCAAGCGTAGCGCTTGCAATATTTCCCAGTAGTGAAATGGTTTAATTAATTAAACCCGACACTATCTAAAGACAGATTTATAATGTCAACAATCTCCTCGAACACGCCCTCGACGGCGAACTCCCGCCCCGGCATCGCTTCGTACTGAAGCACATCCCCGATCATATTCATACCCTGGACGCGGAACTCGTCAGTCTGGATGTTTATTTGGTCGAAGCGATGGCACCTTATGCCGACTATTGGCATTTCCTGCAAACTTTGCCGGGCCTCGATAAAATCAGTTCCGCCATGATACTGGCGGAAATCGGCACCGACCTGTCGGCCTTCGATACGGTCGGGCATTTCGCCTCATAGGCCGCTTTGTGCCCCGGCAATCACGAATCCGCTGGCAAGCGTAAGACCGGCAAGACCCGCAAGGTCAACCACGTGATCGGCTATCTCCTCTGCGAAGCCGCCAATGCCGCTCGGCGAACCCACAGCGTTTTCCAAAGCTTTTACCAAAGTCTGGTGTCGCGCAAGGGCCATAAGAAGGCCATCGTTGCCGTCGTCCATACTGCGTACGATTTATGTTCTGTTCAACGCTTTAAAAAAACCTTGTATGACGGAATGGGATTGGTTTGTCCTTCTCACAGGCGGCTTTCACGGTAACGAGATGCGGTAACTGGCGGTTCAATTTTTCCGCGCCACCTCTGTATAAGGGTATGTGCAAAACAAACCCATGGGTTATGTACGATACCGCACCGACTGCGTTCAGTTTTGCGGGTATGTTTATCCCGAGCAATCAGAAATATTATTCTGCGCTTTATTCGTAGCTATCTGGCTATGGATAAATTAAACATCAGGAGACACTCATGAACAAAGATCAAGTAAAAGGCCGAATCGAAGAAGCCAAAGGTAAAGTCAAGGAAGCTGCCGGTGTATTGCTGGACGACCAAAATATGGAGGTAGAAGGAAATGTGCAAAAAAACGTTGGCAAGGTCCGGGCTGGCTTAGGCGACCTCAAGGAAGATATTAAGGACGTCATTAAGAAAAACGATTGAAACGACGATTGTAGATGTGTGTAGGCAAGTTTGGATAAGCTTGCCTGCATAATGGCAACGAGATGCTCTCAAATACCTTTCTCACAGAAGATGAACATGAGGCTAATCGGTTTATCGGTGACTGCTTCATATTCTGATCGATGGTTCAAAACACGGTCGATTGACGGCCTCTTACGGAGATGCGCACATGCTTGAAACTTTAGCGATCCTTTTAATTATCCTCTGGCTGCTGGGTTTGGTTTCCTCGTACACACTCGGCGGGTTCATTCATATTCTATTGGTCATAGCGGTCATCGTGATCGTGCTGCGTGTCATACAAGGCAGACGTGTCTAGCGACACTAAGATGCGCTTGGCCAACGCCGTATCGGTCGGAGCTGTCCGGCAATAATAGGCAACCTGGAAGCCCTCATTCCATCTCCATAATGACGGCTTCCAGGTTCGCCTTTAATTTCTTGATACGACCGGATCATGTTTGAATCCGGTCGAGCCGCATTTGGCGCCGGGACTCAGAATGTTTTATAGAGAGGAGGGGTAAGATGAGCACAGTTAAAATCGTGGCAGTCGTGTTGATGATCGCCGGCGTGTTGGGGTTGGTGTATGGCCAATTTAGTTATACCCGGGAAACTCAGGAAGCCAAGATAGGCCCGCTCGAGATGACGGTCAAAGACACGCAGACGGTCAATATCCCGGTGTGGGCTGGTGTGGGCGCGATAGTAATCGGTGGCGGGCTTCTACTTTTTGCGAGCAAGAAGAGCTAGAGGCTGAGCCGATAAAAAGACCAAGGTTCTTTTAAGCCATACCAGCGGCTTGCCATGCCATTAACATTTAAGCGCGCTATTGTTTTGAGAGTTCTTCGGCGGACCTGCCGTCTGCTGTACCGGAAACCGCTCGGCACCAGGTGGAAATTGCCGTTCGGGCGCTTGACTCCGCGCGCCAGGTTGGCGGAACGACTTCATCAGCCAGACGAGAGGCAAGGCTCTGTAAAAAGTTTGAACCGAAGTCATAAGGTTTAGCGCGGACCTCAAGGGTGTAGTCCCGGCAGCAACGTCGCCACGGAATTTGGGGCTTTGGCGCTGGGTGATTTCGCCAAGGATATATCCGATGCCGGCCGCCAGCAGCAAGGTTGCAGGAGCAGACATCTGTTGATGTATCTTCTGTACCAGCATATCAGTGCGAACACCGACCCCCCGCTGACGTTTCAACACCCGCAGCTCCGCATCCCTGATTTGAGCCGTCAGCGACGGGGGCTTAATTCGATTTGGAAGTGTGGCCTTCATCATGATTTCTCCACTTCCTGGCGCCTTGGAGGAATGGGCTGAAGACTGCGGAGGGTCGCGGGGAATCGAAGATAACGGCTCTTGCGGCGTATTACACCACAGAGGATCAGCGCGAGCAGCAAATTGGCAGCGACGGCAAGCAGTATGGCGCTGCTTACCACGATGCCATGCTCGACCAGCATGGCCACGGCGGCGGCCATGAGTCCCAGCCACGCCCCGCTCAGCAAGACGGCCAACATCACTGCCGCTATGATCATGGTCACCAAGCTCTCGCCCGCCCGCCGCGTTTCCAGCGCGGCGAGCCGGAAGCGATCATGGCTTAACCCCAGCAGTTCATGCCATAATGAGCATACATCCTCCAGCACGCCGGAAGCGTTGGACGAAGCTCCGCATGTAGCAGTGCGCTCAGGAGTTTCATCTTTTCCAGCGTTCGCGTCCATGTTGTTTGAAAGCCTAATGCTAACGGCCGCTCAACAGCCTGCTCAAAAGAAAGCCGGCCGCTACCGCGATTCCCAGCGATGTTATCGGATTGTCGCGGATATAACCGCGACAATTCTCCACGACTTGTTTCTCGGCATTTTGAAGCTGCTTACCTTTATCGCCAAGCGCTTCACATGCCTGATTGGTCGCACTGGCGATCTTATCGACCGCTTCATGTGCGGAGAGAGATGCTTTATCTATAGTTTCCATCGTGGCATTCTCCTCTATTTGAGCCGCATGTCATTCTTGACCGATTTAACGCCTGGGACCTTGCGCGCAACTTCGATCGCAGTGTTAATATCGGCCTGGGAACTCACGAAACCGCTCAATTGAACCACGCCCTTGAACGTTTCAACATTGATCTGGCCGGATCTCAGATTGGGCTCATCGAATAACATTGCCTTGACTTTAGTCGTGATGACGCTGTCGTCAACATACTCGCCGGATCCCTCATGTCTTGGCGTCGATGCGCAACCTACGGCAGTCATTAACATCAGGGCCATCACAAAAGCGGAAAAAAATTGATTAAGGTTTTTCATGACTCATTCTCCAGTAACGCGTGAAAAAATAAAATAAGGTTTTGATGACTCAATCTTTAGTTAAGAGGGCCTATCCCGGAAGGTTAAAGCAATCGTCCACCTCCCCGCTGCCGAATTCGCCCTAAACCTTGATACCACTTTAGCCGCAAAAAAAGCCATAGTCGGTACGGTAGCGCACATACAGGCAAGCAAGGTGGATCAGCGGGTTAGCCTTATGTGTGGTGCCGCACCGACGAATCGCTAATGTTGCCGTTAAGCTACTTCTGAGATTTTTTAGCAACATCTGTACTGCGCGCCGTAAATTCGTTGGTTTATCGAGACGGGAAATCAGGAGGCTCTTAGGACTCACAAACCGATTCATTTGCATCTCCGTGTAATTGATGGCGCGGATTCAAACATGAAGTGAGCCAAGAATGCCCCTTGGATTTGGCGACACACTGAATGTGCTTTTACCGATTCCCATTTTTTTATTACATTCAAGGAAACTATCATGTTGAAAAAAAATTTATTCACGATCGCCTCATTAGCTAGCGCGGGTTTGCTGCCTCTGGCGCAGGCTGCCGAGCAATTCCAGGACGACCGTTTTTACATCGCGCCTTTCGGTTCATTCGTTAACTCCGGTGGTGATCGGAATGCAAGCGACGGCTGGGGGGGAGGCATGGGCTTTGGCAAGATCATCGATCAACATTTCAACGTCGAGGTCAAGGGGTTTTACGAAGAGTTCGGCCCCTGGAGCCTGAGTGGCGGCACCGCTGACGTGCAGTATTATTTCTTCCGTGACAAGCTTTCGCCTTATGCGGTCGTCGGATTGGGCGGCATGAACAGTTGTGGTTCTGTTGATTGCGGCGCCGGTTTCATAGGCGAAGCCGGCGCGGGTTTAACCTACGAGCTTCACGACAACTTTCTGCTCCGCGGCGATGTGCGTTATCGTTACAACAACAATTTGAATGCTCAGGTTCAGCCCGGCACAGACGAATTTCATGACATGACGGTTAACGTCGGTTTTGTTATTCCGTTTGGCGCCAAGCCGACGGCCGTCGCCAAGCCCGAGCCCCCGCTCGCTGCTGCTCCGGTTGACGATTGCTCCACCCGCGATTCGGATGCTGACGGCGTCAACGACTGCTTGGATCAATGTCCCGGCTCCATCAAAGACAGCAAGGTTGACGTAAACGGTTGCTTGGTCAGGCTTGTACTTAAGGGAGTCAATTTTAAATACGATTCAGCCGAGTTGACGCCGAAGGCGATGACCATATTGGATGGTGTCGTGGAAAGTCTGCTGGCTTATCCGCAGAAAAACGATATTGAAGTCCAGGGCCACGCCAGTAGCGAAGGTACCGACCGCTACAATATGAAGTTGTCGCAACGCCGTTCAGAGTCAGTGGTTGATTACCTTAAAACGAAAGGAGTGACCAACAAACTGATTGCGCACGGCTACGGAGAAACCCGGCCTATTGCCGATAACAGCACGGAAGAAGGTCGGTCCGAAAACCGTCGTATCGAGTTGATCTGGATCGGCGATTGACCAAGTTTAAAGCCGAAAAATAGGCCGTAATTTTCTCAACGCCATCACCCATAAAACCTGACTTCAAATCGGGTTTTATGTACGGTACCGTACAGACTAAACCTAATTTTGTTGATAGCTTAAAACCATGATCCTAGCGCAATGCGCTTGATTCAAATAGAGCGATTTATTCTTCAAACGTATTTTTTTAATGGGAATACTTCTGTGCATTCGACTCATTTTAAAAACACAATACATAAGGACAAACCCATGAAAACAATCAATGAATACAAGCAAACTCTGTCAGCCCATAAAATTCTTCTAATGGCCTGCTTATCCGCAGTGCTTGGGTTGGCCGGTTGCGAAAAAGAAGGAACCGCGGAAAAGGCAGGGCCAAAAATCGATCAAGCGGCTGAAAAAGCCGAGCAAAAGATTGAGCAAGCGGCTGACAGGGCTGAGCAAAAGATTGATGCGGCAAAGGAGTCATTGGATCGGCAGGCCGGCAGAGCCGGAGACTACATCGAGGGAAAGACAGACGCTTCTAAGGAAGCATTGGAAAAGACTCAACAAAACGTTGATCAAGCGACGGAAAATGCAGAAAAAAAACTGGAAAGCGCAAAGGAGTCGGTGACCGAGAAAGCCCAGACCGCGGGAGAATACATCGATGATTCGGTAATTACCATGAAGGTTAAGGCGGCGCTACTAAATGATCCCTTCCTGAAGTCGTTTCAAATTGAAGTGACTACGGTGAATGGCGCAGTCAGGTTGAGCGGCGCGGTGGAGTCCGAGCAAAGCATCGGAAAAGCGGTAGCACTGGCCAGTAGCCAGCCGAACGTCAAATCAGTGCAATCTGATCTGGTTGTCAAAGCCAGTACACCGAGCAATTAATGATGGTGTATTGTCGATTGATAGCGGTTCTGGGCGTACTGCTGATGCCCGCATCTCTTGCGCATGCCACGGCTCAGGATGATGCTTACATTGCCGGCTATGCCGCAGGCGTGTTAAAACATGACTTAAATCTTGAGATGCCGTCATTAACGGTACGGGATGGCGTCATTACTTTGCCGGTAGGCGGTCTGGAAGCTGCCGACCGAACCAAGGCGGTACAGCTTTTAGCGAAAGTCCCCGGCGTTAATGCGGTAAAGACATCGGAAACGGCTGGCCAACAGCCGATGGGCGGGGCTTCAGGGCTTGTCCAGGTTTCCGGTGATAAGACGGTGTCGGTATCCGAATCCGTTATTTTGCCCACAGGGCTTCTGCCTGCGGGGCATTTATTCAAGCCTTTATTGGCGGATCCGCGCTGGGCGCATTTCTCGGCGGCTTACCGCAATTATCAGAGCGACAATTTTGACGGAACCGATATCGCCTCCGTCAGTTTCGGTGAAACGATACCGTTTTACCGCGGCAACTTCGGGCAATCCACTGCGCAATGGGAAACAGGAATTCAGGCCGGGGTCTTTAGTGACTTCAATCTGGATGCTTCATCGTCTGATCTGGTCAATACCGATTTTATTGCATCCCTCTATTCGAGCGTGCGCGCCGGGCAATTTTCCGCGTTTAGTCGACTTTATCATCAGAGTTCACATCTTGGCGACGAATTTCTGCTGCGCAAAATCAACACGAAATTCGAGCGCGTCAACCTCAGTTACGAAGGAGCCGATCTGCGACTCTCTTATGAGCTGCCCTTTGGCGTGCGCCTGTACGGCGGCGGGGGCGGTCTGTTCCATACCGAACCTTCGACTCTTAAGCCGTGGTCGGTGCAATACGGCGTTGAGTTTCGAAGCCCTTGGCGCATCGATGTTGCCTCAATGCGGCCTGTTGTCGCGGTTGACATCAAGAGTTTTGAAGAAAATAACTGGAATACCGATGTCTCGGCTAGGGCAGGCGTAGAATTCGATAATTTACAAGTCCTGGGTCGTAAGCTTCAGGTGCTTGTGGAATACTATAACGGTTTCACTCCTAGCGGGCAGTTTTATAAGGATAAAGTGGAATATATCGGCTTGGGAGCGCATTACCATTTCTAAGCGAAGATAAGTGCGGCCTGTGTTCAACAGTATCCGGGGGATACAAGTCCTATTGCCCCTGTAATGGCAATTGGGCTTGTACGCCAGCGATTTTCATGGCGGCTTGTTTATGGCTAATCGTAAGTAATTCGCGGATAGCTTAAGCTATCCGCGCTATCCTAGAATCCGTTCGTAGGTTTCTTTATCGGTCCGATAACACCCGCAAGAAGCGGCTTCCAGGCCGACTCGATCGATGATCTTGATATCCCCGCGGCGGTAGCTGATGAGCTTTTTGTTCTGTAGCGAATTTGCCGCTTTGGTGATGCCGACACGTCGTACCCCCAGCATATCGGCCAGAAATACATGCGTGACATGAAAGTTGTCGGTGTGCGCCCTGTCCTGCGTCATCAACAGCCAAGAGGCGAGGCGCCCCTCCACCACATGGAAGCGGGTGCAGGCGGCTGATTGCGCGAGTTGGCTCAGCGACACATAAAGGTAACGTTTCAACTCCCGCTTCAGCGCAGAACTCTGTTCGAGTAAATGAAGAAACGATGGCACCGTGATGCGCAGGGCGGGGCCTGCCCCTTGAACCACAGCGTGAAAGGGCGCGACATTGACGCCCAGTATCAGGGCAATGCCCAGCATCCCTTCATTGCCTACCAGTCCCACTTCCAAGCTGGCGCCGCCATCAATCGGCGTTACCAGGGAAATGCAGCTGCCGGTCGGGAAATAAACATGGGGAACGCGTTCTCCTGCGCGATAGAGCACGTTGGCAAAAGTGAGCTGGATTTGTTCGCACTTTGCGAGCAACTGTTCGCGGTCCTTGCGGGGTATGGAAGCCAGCAGTCGATTGCCGGCGGTGACAGCTTGGCTGGACGGCACGGGCGATCCTCCGGGGAGGTTTAGCGAAATCCGACAGGAGGAATTAGAATCATCGGGTGATGATCATTCCCATGTCAACGATGTTAGGGAGAATGGCTCCACTAACTGAAGGGCTACTCTAATGCAAAAGGTTTACGCGGTCTGTACGTTATCGCACGTACTTACGCCTGATGGGGAAAGCCGAATACGAGCCCGGATCAATAACTCTGCCTGCCTCAAGGGGAGATGCCTTTGCTCTGCTTAATTCAATGATGTTGAGGAGTGTGTGTGTGGGGGGGGGGCGCAGACGATCGGATTCCGTTTTGACGACTTGGTAGCACTCGCAGACCCGCGCTTCCAATCCCGGCCGGTCCAGCACCGTGATATGGCCACGGTGGTATTCAATCAATCCCGCCCGCTGCAATTTTCCGGCCGCCTCCGTGACGCCTTCACGGCGCACGCCGAGCATAGTGGCGATCATTTCCTGGGTTACGGTCAACTCATTCGCAGAGAGCCGTTCGAGGCTAGACAGCAGCCATCGGCAAAGTTGCTGGTCCACCGATGATGCCGATTGCAAACCGCCGCCTGCGCCATCTGGGTAATCAGCAACTGAGTATAACGCAGTAGCAAATGATGCAGCTGTTCATGGCGGCCGAACTCCTGCAACAGTTGATGCACCCGTAGCCGGTAGGCGTCGCCCTTGCTCTGCACTATGGCTCGGTTTGGCATGGTCCTTCCTCCCATGAATAGGGCGACGCCGATAATGCCTTCGTTGCCGACCATGGCTATTTCGGCAGACGCGCCGTTCTGCATGATGTATAACGTGGACACGATGCACGACGTTGGAAAATAAGCGTAACGCAACATCTCCCCAGACTCGTGCAAAACGTCACCGAGTCCTATCTGGATCAATTCCAGATGGGGGAAAAGGCGATTGAATTCGGCTGCGGGCAGAGCATTGAGAAGTTGGTTTTGGTGAGGGCTATGAGGGTCAGTCATATGAATCACTCCTATGTATCGGTCGAGGTCGAATGGCCCCCTTATACGGCCAAACGGATAAGCACCGATAAACGCAATGGGATTTCAGATGTGTTTTTTAACACAATGCGTTATGAATGAATATACGTGCAACTACCTAGACTAGAGTTAAATATAAGGTTTTTAGGGGGGCGGCGCCTTGCAGATTGTCGGTTTCTAAAGCGAGGGGCTATGGGGCCGAGCGTCCGTCTGTCCGGTACCCTCACTCAATAGCGGTATTCGAGGATGAATAAGTCTAATTATCCCCTCCAGGCAATGAATGCCGGGGAATCCGAGAGCTATCGCAGGCAGCGGGCTTATGTACGATACCGTACAGACTGTATCTAAATATTGAGATTAATCTATTTCTCAGTGCCTGCAACGATTAGCAAATGATTTGTCGCACCAAAGATAAATCCATGGAGACCAAAGGCGAATACATAAAAAGTCTGGCCTTATTTTTTATCCTTAATATTCTGATTGCGGTATAACCGCCGGAGGCTTTATGAAACCTATCACGTTAGACTCCAAATTGAGGCTGCTAACCCTGTCGGCTTTCCTGGTTCTGTCGGGTTGTAGTCAATCCCTGATCAAGGATGACACTCGCCCTGTCAGCGACGGCATCACCCATTGCTCCGGATCCGAGTGGGTGGATGATTCTTCCCTGGCCGTGTTGCCGATCCCCATAGTGGCTTTGTTTATGCCTCACACGGACCTTAATGAGATCAAAGGCGATGATTACCTCAAGCGGTGCGGGGAGAGCAACCAGTTGATCAACCGAGATGTGAGCATCGGGCGCGCGATGTGTTTCCCAACCGCGTTGACCCGGATCGTGACGCTGGGCGTCTGGCAATGGTGTCCGGCGCGCGTTTCCTGGGAAGCCGACGTGCTGCAGCCCTAAGCAGCAGGCCGCAGTTCCTTCCCAGCCGGCCTAGCCCTCCCAATCTACAAAATAAACGATGAGGGTAAGCGAATGTCCACGTTAACGAATTTTTCCGTGGAAGCCGTATCTCACGCCAGCCTGCTTACGGATCTCGATATTTATTTGTTTAAACAGGGCAGTCATTTTCGCCTGTATGAAAAACTGGGCTCGCACCTGGTCACCGTTGAAGGCGTGAAAGGTTGCAGCTTCGCCGTGTGGGCGCCCAATGCCTCGGCCATCTCGGTGATCGGTGAGTTCAATCAATGGGATGCAACAGCGAATGTATTGCATCTTCGTGACGACGGCTCGGGGATTTGGGAAGGATTCATTGCCGATGTGATGGTCGGGGCAGGCTATAAATACCGTATAGTTTCCCGCGACGGAAAAATTGCCGACAAGGGCGATCCCTTTGCGTTTTGCTGGGAGATGCCGCCGTTAACCGCTTCCCGTGTCTGGGAACTGGACTATGCCTGGAATGATGCTGCGTGGATGCCGCGGCGCGGAGAGAAAAACCAGCTGAACGCGCCTTGTTCCATTTACGAAGTCCATCTGGGTTCCTGGCGCCGGGTGCCGGAAGACGGCAATCGTTTCCTCACCTACCGAGAAATGGCGGAATGGCTGCCGCGTTATCTCGAAGAGATGAATTTTACCCACGTGGAATTCATGCCGGTGACAGAGCATCCTTTCTATGGATCGTGGGGCTACGAAACCACCGGCTATTTTGCGCCCACCGCGCGCTACGGCACGCCGCAGGACTTCATGTTTCTGGTGGATACCTTGCATCAGCAGGGTATCGGCGTGATCCTGGACTGGGTGCCGGCGCATTTTCCAGGTGACGCCCATGGCCTCGGTCATTTCGATGGAACCTATCTCTACGAGCACGCCGACCCGCGTCAGGGCTATCAACCGGATTGGCATAGCTCGATTTTTAATTATGGCCGGCACGAGGTGGGCGCATTCCTGACCAGCAGCGCGATGTTTTGGCTTGATAAATATCATATTGACGGCCTGCGCATCGATGCCGTGTCGTCGATGCTTTACCTGGATTTTGGACGCAAGGAAGGTGAATGGATTCCCAATCGCAATGGCGGCCGGGAGAACCTGGATGCGGTTTCTTTTCTGCGCCACCTGAACGAGGCGGTCTATCGTGAATACCCCGATACTCAGACTTTCGCGGAAGAATCAACGGCCTGGCCCATGGTCTCTCGGCCCGTATCGGCGGGAGGACTGGGGTTCGGTTTGAAGTGGAATATGGGGTGGATGCACGATACCCTGAGGTATTTTTCAGAAAATCCGCTGAATCGGAAATATCACCACGGCCAGCTTGTGTTCAGCATTTGGTATGCCTTCTCGGAGAACTTCGTGCTGCCTATTTCACACGACGAAGTGGTGCACGGCCAGGGTTCGCTGATCGGAAAAATGCCGGGCGACGAATGGCAACAATTCGCCAACCTGCGCTTGTTGTATGGCTTTATGTGGGGCCATCCGGGCAAGAAATTATTGTTCATGGGCTGCGAATTCGGACAGAAACGCGAGTGGCAGCACGACGAGAGCCTGGAATGGCAAGTGCTGCAATATTCTCATCACGACGGGCTACGGCGTTGGGTCGCTGATCTCAATCGTTTTTACCGCAGTGAACCGGCGCTGTATCTGCAGGACTTTAGTCTTGACGGCTTTCAATGGCTGGATTGCAACGATGCGGAAAAAAGTGTGCTGAGCTTTATACGCCGAGGGCTACACTCGAACGATACGATCTTGGTGGTATGCAATTTTACGCCGGTCGTCCGCGAGAATTATCGGGTCGGAGCGCCGAGCGGCGGTGTCTGGCATGAAGTGCTGAATAGCGACGCCGAGTGCTATGGCGGCAGCGGCGCGGGAAATTTAGGCGCCGTAGAAGCGAGCCCCGTCTCTGCCGGTGACATGTATCATTCCCTGATGCTGCGTCTTCCGCCGCTTGGCGTCCTGTTCTTCCGGCAAGGCAGCGCATCATGACAGGCGCACAACGCCTTGACGGCAGATGCCGGGTGGTTATCGAAAATGTGCAGCCGGCAACCGATTGCGGACGTTTTCCGATCAAGCGCGTCATCGGTCAGAGCGTGGATGTGGAAGCGGATGCTTTCACCGACGGACAGGATGCGCTAGCCTGTGTGTTGCGCTACCGGCACGCATCGGAAACCGGTTGGCGCGAGGTCGCCATGGCGCCGTTGGGTAATGACCGTTGGCGTGCATCGTTCCAGGTTACCGAACTTGGTCGTTATGTCTATACCGTTACCGCCTGGATTGATGGTTTTTTTTCCTGGCGGCAAGAATTTATGCGTCGTGGCGATGCGGCGGATATCGCCATGGCGCTTCAGGCCGGCGGGGAGCTGGTGGTAGAGGCTGCGGCGCGCGCAGCCGGCGAAAATAAGTTGCAGCTACAGCAGTTTGCCGAATCATTGCGAACTGCCAAACCGGATGCAGGCTCCGCAGCGGCGCTTTCCGAAAACCTGGCGAGCCTGATGCGGCGCCATTCGGATCGAAGCCTGGCTACGGATTATCCTGGGTTGCTAAGCCTATGGGCAGAGCCGGCAAAGGCACGGTACAGCACATGGTACGAATTTTTTCCTCGCTCCTGCGTGGAAGAGGGCATGCATCACGGCACCTTCGCCGAATGCGAAAAGCGCTTGCCTTATGTGGCGGCGATGGGATTCGACGTGGTGTATTTGCCGCCTATCCATCCGATCGGGCTGACTAAACGCAAAGGATCTAATAACGCGCCGGTAGCGGCCGAGACCGATGTGGGCAGTCCGTGGGCGATAGGTTCGGCGGATGGCGGCCACAAATCGATCGATCCGCAACTGGGCACGCTGGACGACTTCAGGAGCCTGGTGATGAAGGCGCATGAACTGGGTATTGATATCGCGCTGGACATCGCCTTCCAGTGTTCTCAGGATCATCCCTATGTGCACGAGCATCCGGAATGGTTCCGCCGTCGAGCGGACGGCAGTATCCAGTATGCCGAGAATCCGCCGAAGAAATACGAGGACATTGTCCCGTTCAATTTTGAAAGCGGCGCCTGGAATGAGTTGTGGCAGGAACTGCTGGATGTGTTCCTGTTCTGGATCGGGCAGGGGGTGCACATATTCCGTGTCGACAACCCGCACACCAAACCGTTTCCGTTTTGGGAATGGCTGATAGGCGAGGTGAAGCGCGGGCACCCCGAGACGATTTTTCTGGCCGAAGCCTTTACCCGTCCGAAAATCATTTACCGTCTTGCCAAGCTGGGCTTCAGCCAGTCCTACAATTATTTTCCGTGGCGCAATACGAAAAGCGAACTCGAAACCTATTTCGCCGAACTCACCCGCACGGACGTGCGGGAATATTTCCGGCCCAATCTGTGGCCGAATACCCCCGACATCCTGCCCGAGTCTTTGCAATTCGGAGGCCGCCCGGCGTTTATGATGCGCCTGGTGCTGGCGGCCACGCTGGGAGCGAATTATGGCATCTATGGACCGGCCTACGAGTTGATGGAGGCTGTTCCTCGCGAGGCTGGCGCAGAAGAATATCTCGATTCCGAGAAATACCAAGTGCGCCGCTGGGAGCTTGACCGTGCAGACAGCTTGAAGGATTTTATCGCGCGGGTAAACCGCATACGCCGGGAAAATCCGGCATTGCAGCAGGATCATCGTCTGACCTTTTTTGCGGTGGACAATGAGAATCTGCTTTGTTACGCAAAAACCACGGAGGATAATGCTGAAATCATCCTGGTGGTAGCCAATCTGGATCCGCATCATACCCAGACCGGCTGGGTCACGCTGTCCCCGGATGTGCTTGGCCTGGAAGCCCGCCCTTATCAAATGCATGATCAACTGACGGGCGCCCGCTATTTGTGGAATGGTGCGCGCAACTTCGTTGAGATCAATCCATGGGTAGCGCCGGCGCATATTTTCAAATTGCGTCGGCGTGTACGTACCGAACACGACTTCGATTACTTTCTGTAAGAGGGAACCATGAGCGAGACAAAAGTCAGCGAGATAAACAAAACGCTCGTGGAAAACAAGCAATGGATGGACGATCCGCTCTGGTATAAAGACGCCGTTATTTACGAACTGCACGTCAAAGCATTTTTTGACAGCGACAATAATGGCGTCGGAGATTTTGCCGGCCTGATCCAGAAGCTCGATTATCTCCAGGATTTAGGGGTGAACACGCTCTGGTTGTTGCCCTTCAACCCTTCTCCGATGCGCGACGATGGTTATGATATCGCCGATTATGGCAAAGTCCATTCCGCTTACGGGACCATGGCCGATTTCAGGCAGTTCGTGAAGGATGCGCATCGCCGCCATCTAAAGGTCATTACCGAGCTGGTCATTAATCACACCTCCGATCAGCATCCCTGGTTTCAAGCTGCTCGGAGAGCGCCAGCAGGTTCCAGCAAGCGCAATTTCTACGTATGGAGTGATACCGACCGGAAGTTTCCCGAAACGCGGATTATTTTCACCGATAGCGAGAAATCCAACTGGAGCTGGGATGAGGAAGCCCATGCCTATTATTGGCATCGCTTTTTCTCCCATCAACCGGACCTCAACTTCAATAACCCGCAGGTGGTGAAGGCGGTTATCAAATTGATGCGTTTTTGGCTGGACCATGGCGTTGACGGCGTGCGTTTGGACGCGATTCCCTATCTGTGCGTGCGTGAGGGCACCCAGAACGAAAACCTGCCCGAAACGCATGCCGTGATCAAACAAATGCGCGCGATACTCGATCAGCACTATCCAAACCGCGTGTTTCTCGCCGAAGTCAATCAGTGGCCGGAAGACGTGCGCGACTACTTCAGTGAAGGCGATGAATGCCACATGGCTTACCACTTTCCCCTGATGCCGCGTATGTACATGGCGATTGCTCAGGAAGATCGACATCCGATCGTGGACATTATCCGCCAGACGCCGGACATACCGGAAACCTGCCAATGGGCTATTTTTTTGCGCAATCACGACGAGTTGACCCTGGAGATGGTCACTGACAAAGAACGTGACTATATGTACCAGATGTATGCCGGCGATCCGCTCTCTCGGCTGAACATCGGCATCCGCCGCCGGCTGGCGCCGTTGATGGACAATGAGAATAACAAAATCCGCTTGATGAACAGTTTGCTGCTGTCCCTGGTGGGCTCGCCCATCATCTATTACGGTGATGAAATCGGTATGGGGGACAATTTCTTTCTGGGCGACCGTAACGGTGTACGCACCCCCATGCAGTGGAGTCCGGACCGCAATGCCGGCTTCTCCCGCGCCGACCCGCAACGCCTGTATCTGCCTCCTATCATGGATCCGGTATATGGCTACGGGGCGGTCAATGTGGAGGCTCAGCTGCGCGAGCGAGCTTCGTTGTTGAACTGGATGCAGCGCGTGCTGGCGGTGCGTAAAAATCATCCGGCATTCGGGCGCGGAAAACTGGTGTTTTTACACCCCGGCAATCGAAAGATACTCGCCTATCTCAGAACATACGAAGACGACATTATTCTTTGCGTTAGCAATCTGTCACGCGCCGCGCAAGCGGTCGAACTCGATCTTTCACCGTATAAGGGCTGCGTGCCGGTGGAATTGATGGGGCGCTCGGCTTTTCCTCCCATAGGAGAATTGCCCTATGTGCTCACCTTGCCCGGCCATAACTTCTACTGGTTTCGGCTGGCCAGGGGCGAAGAACTTCCTGCCTGGTATGGCGAACACTTACCGCCCGAGGAGTTGCCGACGCTGGTGCTGTTCGATGGTTGGCGCAGTTTGTTCCGGGACAGGGTTGTGCCCTGGCGTATTGCGATGGCCGAGAAGTTGCGTATCCTGCTCGAACAAGACGCATTGCCGCGCTTTGTCGCCGCGCAACGCTGGTTTGGAGGCAAGGGTGAGGCGATAAGCCGCGTGGTCATCAGCGATTATGCCGAATGGGGTGGTCAGGTCGATAACTGGCTGGTAGCCCTGTTCCGCATCGAAGCTGCGGCCGGAGAGCCGATGAACTGTTTTTTGCCCCTCGCATTGGCATGGGAAAATGGGAATCCGGAGCGCCTGCGCGCGATGTCGGCGACTACCGTCGCCAAAGTGCGCCGGCAGGCGCAGGTTGGAATCCTGGGCGATGCGTTTGCAGACGCGGCGTTTTGCCGGGCGCTGGTACAGGCCATCGGTGCGAATCAAACCCTACCTTGCGAACAGGGCGTGATCCGCTTTTCGTCCACCAGTGCTTATGCGGCTCTAGCCGTTAATGCATCCGTCGACTTGCCGGTAAGGCCTGCCGCCATGCAGGGCAGCAATACCGCCGTTGTACTGGGTGAGCGGCTATTCCTGAAAGGCTATCGGCATCTACAAGTCGGCATCCAACCCGAGTTAGACATCGGACGTTTTTTAACCGAGGTAGCCAGATTTCCTCATATGGCGGCAGTGGCCGGCGCAGTCGAATATGAGGCCGGCGACGGAAACTGCATGACGCTTGCCTTGCTGCAGGGCTATGTCGAAAACCAGGGCGATTGCTGGAGCTACACCCTGGATTACCTGCGGCGTTTCCTGGAGCAATACCACGCAACAGCCGCACAGCCGATCCCCGCGGCGCAAGCCCATGGCGCCTATCTGGTTTTGATGCGCACGCTCGGTCAGCGTACAGGTGAACTGCACAATGCGCTGGCTATTGCAACGGGTGATTCCGCCTTCGATCCAGAACCGGTAACCGACACCGATCTCGCGGACTGGGTACTACGGGTGCAAGCGGAGGCGGCAGCCACGCTGGCTCAGCTCGAACGGCGGCAGGAAGGACTTGCCGGGAAAGTTCGCGAGATAACACAAACCTTGCTCGCCCAGCGAAATACCCTTGCGGGCCGTCTCCAGAGATGTGTTTCCGGACAACTTAAAGCCGTCAAGACTCGCTACCATGGCGATTATCATCTGGGGCAAGTCCTGCTCATCAAGAATGATTTTGTGATCATCGATTTTGAGGGCGAGCCGACACGCCTGCTCGCCGAGCGTCGCCACAAACACTCTCCCTTGAGGGATGTGGCCGGCATGCTGCTTTCGTTTAACTATGCCGCGCAAACCGCATTTGCGCACTACAGCTCCGAAAACACCGAGGACTCCGCTAGGTTTGAGTCTTTGCTGCGCGACTGGGAAGTAGAGGTTGAGCGAGTTTTCATCAAAGCCTACGATGAAACGGTGCGCGGTTCCGGCTTGATCGCGCCGCAGTCAAGTCTGTGCGGCTTGCTCGACCTGTTCCTGCTGGAAAAGGCGTTTTACGAGGTGCGTTACGAACTCGACAATCGACCGGATTGGGTCGTCATGCCGTTGCGCGGCATCCTGTCGCTTTTAAGGTGAATCATTCAGACGAGGAGATTCAAGATGGCTAAGACAATAACAGCGGTATGGCCGGGGCGGCCCTATCCGCGCGGTGCCCATTGGGACGGCGAAGGGGTGAATTTTGCCATTTTTTCCGAACATGCCGATAAAGTCGAGTTATGTTTGTTCGATGCCAAGGGCAAGAACGAAGTCCAGCGCGTCGAACTCAAAGAGCGTAGCGATCTGGTCTGGCACTGCTATCTGCCCGAGGCCCGTCCCGGACTGCTTTATGGTTTTAGGGTGCATGGACCTTACCGTCCTCAGGAGGGGCATAGGTTCAATCCGAACAAGCTGCTGATAGAGCCCTATGCAAAAGATATCGTGGGGACGCCGCTCTGGAGCGACGCCCATTTCGGCTATCGCATCGGCGCCAAGGACGACGATCTTTCTTTTAGTCGTCGCGACAATGCCAATGTGATGCCGAAGTGCCGGGTGATCGATCAGGCTTTCGCCTGGGGCAATGATCATCCCCCCGACATTCAATGGTGCGATATGGTGATTTATGAGCTGCATGTCAAAGGCTTTACCATGCAACATCCCGATATTCTGCCCAAGTTGCGCGGCACCTATGCCGGATTGGCGATGGACCCCGTCATCGAGCATCTCCAGCGGCTAGGCGTGACGACCGTCGAACTGATGCCGGTGCATGCTTTTCTTGATGATCGCCATCTGGTCGAACGCGGCATGCGCAATTACTGGGGATACAACTCCATAGGCTTTCTGGCGCCCGATTCCCGTTATTCGGCCAGCGGCCAGGTCAGTGAATTTAAAACCATGGTAAAGACACTGCATAAAGCCGGTATTGAAGTGATTCTGGATGTGGTGTACAACCATACCGCCGAAGGCAATCAACTGGGGCCGACACTGTCCTTCCGAGGTATCGACAATGCGTCCTACTATCGCCTGGCCGGTGATAATCCACGCTTTTACATGGATTACACCGGCTGCGGCAATACCCTGGACATGCAACAATCCTGCGTGCTGCAATTGATGATGGATAGCCTGCGTTACTGGGTGCTGGAAATGCATGTGGACGGCTTCCGTTTTGATCTGGCGTCCTCACTGGCACGGGAGTTACACGAAGTGAACCAGCTTGGCACCTTCTTCAACACCATCCGCCAGGATCCCGTGCTGAGCACCATCAAGTTGATCGCCGAACCCTGGGATCTGGGCGAAGGCGGCTATCAAGTAGGAAATTTCCCGCTGGGCTGGTCGGAATGGAACGATAAGTATCGCGATTGTATTCGTGCCTACTGGAAAGGCGACGAAGGGTTGATCGGGGAGCTGGCGCAACGCTTGACCGGATCCAGCGACCTGTACGAACGCAGTGGGCGGACTCATGCCAGCATCAATTTCCTCAGTGCGCACGACGGCTTTACCTTGCATGACCTGGTGACCTACGATAATAAACACAACGAGGCCAACCAAGAAGATAATGCCAGTGGTAGCGACAATAACCATTCCTGGAATTGCGGCGTCGAGGGAGAAACCGACGATCCGGCGATCAATGCCTTGCGTGCCCGGCAAAAGCGCAATCTTCTTGCTACGCTGCTGTTTTCACAGGGGGTTCCGATGCTGCAGGCAGGCGACGAGATCGGGCGTACGCAGCAGGGTAATAACAATGCCTATTGTCAGGACAACGCGATTAGCTGGCTCTCCTGGGAACTGAAGAAACAGGACCGGGATTTGCTTGCATTCACCCAACATATTATCGGCTTGCGCAATCAGCATCCCTTGTTTCGGCGACGTTATTTTTTTCAGGGAAGCCCCAATTACGGCGGCGAAATCAAAGATATCGTCTGGCTCAATTCCGATGGTTCCGAAACTAAAGATGACGACTGGAATCAGGCATCTTCGCATTGTCTGGGCGTTTATTTTGCCGGCGGTAAACTGGTCGAAACCGACGGGCGCGGACGGCGTCTGAAGGACAATAATCTCTTGTTGCTTCTGAATGCTTATCATGAGGAGATCGCATTCATGTTGCCGCAATTCGAGGATCATGAGCATTGGGAAGTGCTGCTCGACACGCGGGATGCTATCGGTACGCCGGATGTTACACGTTACAAGGCGGAGCAAGCTTATCCCTTGGGCGGACGGTCGCTGGTGCTGCTGAAACAGGCATAGACGACATGAAACGTGTGGATGAAATGCCATTTGGGTTGAGGAAGTGCGGGCATGAAAAATAAATCACAGCACACCGGTATCCCGCAGAGTCCTGAGCCACGTATTCCATTGTCCACCTATCGGCTGCAATTCAACGGCGATTTCACTTTTAATCAGGCCCGCGAAATCGTTCCCTACCTGAGCGCGCTGGGCATCTCGCACCTGTATGCCTCGCCCTATTTGAAAGCGCGTCCGGGCAGTCGGCACGGCTATGACATCATCGATCACAATGCCTTGAATCCCGAGATCGGCACGGACGATGAATTTGAGCGGCTTTGCGAAACGCTCGCCCGGCACGGCATTGGGCAGGTGCTGGATGTGGTGCCTAATCATATGGGGGTGCAGGCCGGGGACAATGCTTGGTGGCTGGACGTGCTGGAAAACGGTCAGACCGCCGCGCATGCCGGGTTTTTCGATATTGACTGGGCGCCGATAAAGCCTAGGCTGCACGGTAAGGTGCTATTGCCGGTGTTGGGTAATCATTATGGCGCGGTGCTGGAAAATGCCGAATTGCAACTACGCTTCGATGCGGAGCACGGTGCTTTCGGTATTTATTATTATGATCATCACTTTCCTGTGGACCCTGCGCAATACCCGTGCATCCTGGCGTTTCGGATGGATGCCTTGAGCGCACGCTTGGGGGAGGGGAACCAGTTATTGATGGACTATCAGAGTCTGGTCACCGCGTTCCACAATCTCCCGTCCCGTGATGAGGGATCGCCTGATCGTCAGCTTGAGCGCAGGCGCGACAAGGAAGTGCATAAGCGGCATCTTGCAGGTCTCGTTGCCCAATCTTCCGACATTGCCCGGTTTCTTGAAGAGAACTTGCGTATCTTGAACGGCAAGGCAGGGGAATCATCCAGTTTCGACCCTCTCCACGACTTGATCGAGAAGCAGGCTTACCGGCTGGCGTTCTGGCGGGTGGCCTCGGACGAGATTAATTACCGGCGGTTTTTCGATATCAACGATCTTGCCGGGCTCTGCATGGAGAACGAAGAGGTCTTCGATGCGACCCATCAGTTATTGTTGAGGCTGGTTCAGGAAGGCAAACTGGATGGCCTGCGTATTGATCATCCTGACGGTTTGTACGATCCTGAAGCATATTTTTACAGGCTGGTAGAACACTGCAACCGCGCCGGGCGTGCGCCTTATCTGGTGGTCGAAAAAATTCTGGCGGCAGACGAGAATTTGCGCAGCAGCTGGCCGGTGCAGGGGACTACGGGTTACGAATTCACTAATCTGCTCAACGGGCTGTTTGTGGCTACCAGCGCAGCCAAAAGTATGGAGCGCGCGTATAAAAGCTTCATCGGAGAGCATGTCAATTTCGATGATCTACTCTACCGCTCGAAGAAGTTGATCATGAAGTCCGCGCTGTCGGGGGAACTGAATGTGTTGGCCAACCTGCTCTCGAAAATCGCCGAAGCCGACCGCCAAACCTGCGATTACACACTGAACGGATTGCGTACGGCATTGGCTGAAATCGTTGCCTGCTTTCCGGTTTACCGTGGGTACATCAGCGCCCGCGAAGTGGCGCCGGAAGATCGCCGCAACATCGAACAGGCAACCGCAGCGGCTAAACGCAGAAGCACGACAGCGGATCCCAGCATTTTCGATTTTTTGCGCGACGTGCTCACACTGGCCGCGGCAGATGGAAAATCGCCCGCGTACGCCGAGCAGGTGCTGGTATTTTCGATGAAATTCCAGCAATTCACCAGCCCGGTAATGGCAAAAGGCCTGGAGGACACCAGCGCCTATATCTACCACCGCTTGCTGTCGCTGAATGAAGTGGGCGGTGATCCGCGTCGATTCGGTGTGACCCGTAGCGCCTTTCATCGCGCCAATCAGGTGCGCACAGAGCGTCGTCCACATTCGATGTTGGCCACTTCCACTCACGACACCAAACGCAGCGAGGATATGCGCGCCCGCCTGAATGTGCTGTCAGAAATGCCGGCGGCCTGGCGATTGGCGCTACGACACTGGAGCCGGGCCAACCACAGTCTTAAACGCTTTGTTGACAATGTGTTGGTGCCGACACTCAACGATGAATATTTCATCTATCAGACCTTGCTGGGCATCTGGCCGCCTGGCGAGCCGGACGGCAGTGAAATGGCGCGTTTGGGCGTCCGGTTGCAGGGCTATCTGGTCAAGGCGGTGCGCGAAGCCAAGGTGCATACCAGCTGGATAAACCCCAATACAGCCTATGAAGACGCGGTTGTCGCATTCGCGACTGCCTTGATCAATGCACCGGCGGAGAGCCCCTTCATGACCGATTTTCGGCCTTTGCAGCGGCGGATTGCCTGGCTCGGGATGTTCAACAGCCTGTCGCAGACATTGATCAAGCTCACGGCGCCGGGTGTGCCGGATATATATCAAGGCTGCGAATGTTGGGATTTCAGCCTGGTGGATCCCGACAACCGGCGGCCGGTTGATTTCGGCAGCCGGAAGATCATGCTGGCTGCCTTGCAGAATCTTGCCGCACAGACATCGCGGCAACGCAGTGCAGGGGTAAGAGCCATGTGCGACGCGCTGGAAGATGGCCGGGCCAAACTGTGGGTCGTTAGCTCGGCGCTGGCGTTGCGGAAGCGCTGGCCGGACGTGTTTCAGCAAGGAAGCTATTTGCCGCTGGCCGTCAGGGGCGAACAGGCGGCTCATCTGTGCGCCTATGCGCGCATTACCGGTGGCCGTATCGTGATCACGCTGGCGCCGCGTTTCTTCGCGCAACTGCTGGGTAACGCCGATACGCTGCCTCTGGGAGAAAAGGTTTGGGGGGTGACAACAGTCGAACTGCCTTTTCATCGGCCCGATAAGCAATACACTTGCGTCTTTACCGGGAAGGTTCTGAAAACTCAGAAGCAGCAGTCTCGTTGGCATATGTCCGTCGCCCAAGTGCTGGCGGAATTTCCGGTGGGGTTGATTATCGGTGAGACCGTGCCATCCGGAGTCTGAGGAATAATAATGATGAGCGAACAGATAACCACAGAATTAGTCAATGGCCGCCGATTTCCTATTGGGGCGGAGCGAGTGCCCGAAAAAGGTGTGCATTTTCGTGTCTGGGCACCTGAAAGAAAGACAGTGAAACTGGTCATTCTTTCCCAGGCTGAAGATGTTGATCCTCCCCATCCGCCGACCGAAATTGAGTTGCAAAGTGAAGGCAACGGTTATTTTTCTGTCATTGTGCAAGAGGCTTGCATAGGAAGCGTGTACCGCTACCTGCTGGATGATGACCCGCAACCGTACCCTGATCCCGCCTCGCGTTTTCAACCCCAGGGTCCGCATGGACCGTCGCAAGTGGTCGATGCTTCAACGTTCGACTGGACGGACACGGCCTGGACGGGAATCGAAGCCCAAGGCCAGGTCATTTATGAGATGCATATCGGCACGTTTACTCATGAAGGCAATTGGGTCACGGCGGCCAAAGAACTGCCTGAGCTGGCAGCATTGGGCGTGACGGTGCTGGAGATCATGCCGGTGGCCGATTTTCCGGGTCGGTACGGCTGGGGTTACGACGGTGTCAATTGGTTCGCGCCGACACGGCTATATGGAACCCCGGACGAATTTCGCTATTTCGTTAACCAGGCTCATGCCGTGGGTCTCGGCGTCATTCTGGATGTGGTATTCAATCATTTGGGCCCGGATGGCAATTTTCTGGGGAAATTCTCCAGCGATTACTTTTCTACTCGCTATCAGTGCGATTGGGGTGATCCGCTAAATTTTGACGGGCCGAACTCGGGCGCAGTACGTGAGCATGTGCTCGCCAATAGCGCGTATTGGATTCAAGAGTTCCACCTTGACGGACTACGGCTTGATGCAACCCAGCAAATTTATGACTGCTCCGCTGAACATATTATCGCCGCCATCGTACAGGCAGTGCGTAGCGCAGGGGCTCCACGCAAGACCTTTATTGTCGGCGAGAATGAGCCGCAGGATGCAAAGTTGTTTTTGCCTCTCGAACACGGAGGCTTCGGCCTGGACGCGTTATGGAACGACGATTTTCATCATACCGCCATGGTCGCGATGACAGGGCGTGCAGACGCCTACTATAGCGATTACCGGGGGCACGCTCAGGAATTTGTCTCCACATTTAAGCGAGGTTTTTTGTATCAGGGGCAATGGTACTCATGGCAAAACCATACGCGCGGAACCCCGGGGCTGGATATGCCTCCGGCCAAGTATGTCAACTTCATCCAAAATCACGACCAATTGGCCAATTCAGGCAGCGGCAAACGCATCCACTCATTGACCAGCCCTAACCGCTACCGGGCTTTGACCGCTCTGTTCTTATTGGCTCCGCAGACGCCTATGTTGTTTCAAGGCCAGGAGTTTGCCGCCACCAGTCCGTTCTTTTATTTTGCCGACCATAAAGCTGAAATCGCCCATTGGGTGGCGCGAGGGCGCGCTGAGTCTCTGGCCCAATTTCGTGCCTTAGCAACGCCCGAAATGCAGGCCAGACTGCCGGATCCGGGTGACCCGCAAACGTTTACCCATTCAAAACTGGACTTGAATGAACGCAATCTGCATAAGGAAGCCTATGCCTTACACTGCGATTTGTTACGCCTGCGCCGCAATGATCCAGTATTTCAGGCCAGCCGGCAAAGCCATCGTATTGATGGGGCCGTGTTAAGCCCGGATGCCTGGGTGATACGTTTTTTCGGAGAAAATCCGGGTGACGACCGTCTTTTATTGGTTAACCTGAGCCGGGATCTTCATCTGGTTCCGGCGCCGGAACCGCTATTGGCTCCGCCGAAGGATTGTGTTTGGGATGCGATGTGGTTCAGCGACGATCCTCGTTACGGCGGCATGGGCATGCCGCCCTGGCCCCTGCAAGGCAATTGGTATCTTCAAGGCGAATCCGCTGTGGTGCTGCATCCTGTTAAGCCGGCAAAGGAGAGTGTTGATCATGAACAGTGATATTGTGATTCGAACGTATTGGACAGGGGATCTTGCCGAACAGGAAGCGTTGCTAACACGCGAATGGTTGGTCACCAACGGTCTTGGCGGTTATGCGTCCGGAACGATCTCGGGCGTACCCACCCGCCGTTTCCACAGCCTTTTAACCGCCGCGCTTTCCGACCCTCGAGGCCGCTACGTGATGCTCAATCAACTCAGTGAGTTGGTTCGGTTTCCCGATGGCAGCAGCCAGAAAATAGGCGGCATCGAATTGGCGGGCGGAGCGCTCGATTTATACGGCATGTCCAGTCTGCGCGAATTTCGCCTGGAATCCGGCTTGCCGGTATGGCGCTATGAACTGGCAAACCATGTGATTGAAAAATGGATCATGATGCCTTATATGAGCAATACGGTTCTTGTGCGGTACCGCCTGATTTCAGGAACAGGGCCGGTACGGCTCAAGATTCGCTTGGCCGTGCATTTTCGCCGTCATGAGGCTTCTTTGGCCGAAGGGTTTCCGATGGATTCCTACGATCTTAAAGCCTCTGCCGGACGTCTTGAAATTCATGGGTTTTCAATTCCGCCCTTACGGCTTTACGTCGATGGCGAGAACCCGGCATTCACGATTGAAGCCAAACGCTTTAGCGACATTCTTTACCGTATTGAAGGACAAAGAGGCTATGAAGCCCAGGGCAATCTATGGAGCCCCGGCTATTTTCGCGTTGATCTTGCGGCCGGGAAAGATGTCACCTTGATCGCTTCTTCGGAAAGCCGGGAAAGCACCATGTCGCTGTCTCCCGCGGAAACATTTCAGGCCGAACTGGAACGGCGTCGACGTTTACTGGCGGCGGCGCGTCCGGAATTGGCTAAAGGCCTGGCCAAGCAGTTGGTGCTGGCAGCCGATCAGTTTATTATCGCGCCGACCGAGCGGGTTGTCGAAACGTCCCGTATCTGTGCAACCGGCGGCGATGTGCGAACCATAATCGCCGGTTATCACTGGTTTACCGATTGGGGGCGGGACACCATGATCAGCCTCGAAGGTCTGACCTTGACGACAGGACGGCATATCGAGGCGGGCCATATTCTGCGGACTTTTGCCCATCATCTGCGTGACGGCCTGATTCCCAACTTGTTCCCGGAAGGTGAAAGCGAAGGCGTGTATTACACCGCCGATGCGACGCTCTGGTTTTTCCATGCGCTGGAGCGTTATCTCAAGCATACCGGAGATCGGGGGTTGCTCAAGGAATTGCTGCCCAAACTGTTGGATATCATTGACCATCACATTCGGGGCACTCGCTTCGGCATTCATTGCGATCCCGGCGACGGTCTGCTGGTTCAGGGCGATCCGCGTTACGCGTTGACCTGGATGGATGCCAAACTAGGCGATTGGGTCGTTACCCCGCGTCGCGGCAAAGCGGTTGAAATCAACGCTTTGTGGTACAACGCGCTGCGCCTGATGGAAAAATGGCTGCTGGAGGAAAACTTAAGCATAGGCGCGATCGAGATTGCAAAGCGCGCCGATGTCACCCGGCTTAGCTTTAATCAACGGTTTTGGAATGCTGGGACAGGATACCTGTATGATGTGGTCGACGGTGAACGCGGTGAAAACGACCCGGCATGCCGACCCAATCAAGTGTTCGCTTTATCGCTATCCCATCCGGTATTGGATCAGGCGCATTGGCAATCCGTCTTTCAGACTATCAAAGACCGGCTGTTGACGCCGGTGGGGCTGAGGACTTTGTCACCGGATCATCCCGACTATAAAGCCGTTTACCAGGGCGACCTTCGCGCCCGCGATGCCTCTTATCATCAAGGCACGGTCTGGCCATGGTTGCTGGGACCCTACATCGATGCCTGGTTACGCGTTTATCCCGAACAGCGAAAAGACGCGCGCGACTTCCTTGATCAATTATTGGCGAGGCATTTGCATGAAGCCTGCATCGGCTCCGTCAGCGAAGTTTTCGATGCTGAAGGCTTATTCACTCCGCGCGGCTGTATCGCTCAGGCATGGAGCGTAGCGGAGATCCTGCGCGCCTGGGTGAAGGTGGCTGAAAACCACAAAAGGGTTGAATCCAAGTCGGATGAGTATAACCAACGAGAACAGCAAGCAAAAAAGTGAGAACAGGGAAATACAAGCCATGTTAAAAGAGACTTCTTCACTTTCAGGTTCAAAGCAAGGCTTCACCGGCACCTTTGTATCACCCGCAAAACTTGACGGCGCGATTGTCCGAGCCAGCGCGCAACTCCTCGCCCTGCAAAACGAAGAAGGTTATTGGGTGTTCGAACTGGAAGCGGATTGCACGATACCTTCCGAGTACATCCTGATGATGCATTACATGGACGAAATCAACGAAGCGCTTCAGGCCAAGATTGCCAATTATCTTCGCGCACAACAAGGCGCGGACGGCAGTTATGCTCTTTTTAAAGGCGGCGCGGGTGACATCAGTTGCACCATCAAAGCCTATTACGCGATGAAAATGGCCGGCGACTCCGTGCAAGCCGTGCATATGGTCAAGGCACGCGAGTGGATACTCGCCCGGGGCGGCGCGGCCAAGGCCAATGTGTTCACTCGCATCATGCTGGCTATGTTCGAGCAAATCCCTTGGCGCGGGGTCCCCTTCATTCCGGTGGAAATCATGCTGCTGCCCAAGTGGTTTCCGTTTCATATCGACAAAGTATCGTACTGGTCGCGCACCGTGATCGTTCCGTTGTCCATCCTCTGTACCTATAAGGTCAAGGCCCGTAATCCCCACAAAATAGGAATCGGTGAATTGTTCATTACCCCGCCGGATAAGGAAAAGTATTATTTTTTCCACGTCAAAACGCCGCTAGGCAAGGCTATTCTGGCCGGCGAGCGCATGGGGCGCTTACTGGAGCCTTTGATACCCGCTTTCGTCCGCCGCAAGGCTACCGTCAAGGCGCGTGACTGGTTCATGGCCAGATTGAATGGTTACTATGGTCTGGGGGGGATTTTCACGGCCATGGTCAACGCGTACGAGGCCATGGATTACTTGGGGCTCACTCCCGACAATGAACGGCGGCGGATCGCCAGAGCGGCCATCGACCGGTTGCTGATTATCAAGAAGGATATTGCCTATTGCCAGCCCTGTGTTTCTCCCGTCTGGGATACCGGCCTCGCTGCTTTGGCCTTGCAGGAAGTCGACCGCAACGAACGTGATCCACGCACCCAACAAGCGCTTAAATCGGCACTGCGCTGGCTGGCAGGCAAGCAGTTAAAGGATGAAGCGGGCGACTGGCAAATCCAGCGTCCCAGCCTGCCGGGCGGTGGCTGGGCTTTCCAGTTTGGCAACAGCTATTACCCCGACGCCGATGATACGGCGGTGGTTGCCTTTGCCATGGTTCAGGCCGGCGACCGGAAGTTTGCCGGAAATATCGAGCGCGCCGGCGCCTGGATCGCCGGTATGCAATCCAGCAATGGCGGCTATGGTGCTTATGACGCCGACAACATTCATGCCTATCTCAACCAGATACCGTTTGCCGACCACGAAGCCCTGATCGACCCGCCCACCGCCGATGTCAGCGGTCGCTCTATCATGCTGCTGGGCAAGCTTTTAAACCGGCATCCGGAATACCGGGCGACCATCGACAAATGCATAGCTTACTTGCGCAGCGAGCAGGAAACGGATGGCTCCTGGTTCGGTCGCTGGGGCACAAATTATATTTACGGCACCTGGTCGGTTCTGACCGGTTTTGAAAGCGCAGGCGTGCCCAAGAACGACCCCGGCATTCGCAAAGCCGTCGCCTGGTTAAAAGCCAAACAACGTCCTGACGGTGGCTGGCGAGGATAATTACAGTTACGGCTATCCAAAATTCCGCAGCCAATTCCATACCAGTACGGCATTCCATACCGCTCTTGCCCTCCTGGCGTTACTCTCGGCAGGTGAGGCTGACTGCCATGAAGTCGAGAGCGGAGTGAACTATCTGCTCACAAACCAGCAGGCCGATGGGTTCTGGAAAGACGATGGCTCCAATGCTCCGGGCTTTCCCAAGGTTTTTTATCTGAGATACCACGGTTACGATAAATTTTTTCCGCTCTGGGCGCTTGGCCGCTACCGTAACGAGCGCAAGCGCCTGTTTCTCTTCTGACACGGAAAGAATTCCAGAATTTATTGCCGAGAAAGTGGCAATCAGGGATGATAGACGGAAACCCTATACGACTTGTTATACGGTCCAATGTGTAAAGAGGGTGGGACCGATAAAACGTACCCCTACCAACTTTAAGAAAACTCGAAATGCCCCCTCTAAAAAAATATTACGTTATCCGCTTTTTGTGCCTAGTTGGCTTGCTGCTTCTCGCTTTAATCGAAATTCAACCGGTACCCATTACGACTTTAACTGCCCTATATATTTTGCTATTTCGTCCCTACTGGTTTAAAAATTTGATAGATCAAGTTTATTCAAGCAAACCCTTGTTGGATTTGCCCCAAATCTTCAAAAAACAAAAACCGTAATTAACAAAGTGGCGTAAGTCAGTTAGGGTGAGCAACGCTCTTCCTTGCTTACCGCCCGCACGTCAACTGCTTCCGCCATGACGCGTTTGGCGCCTCGTGTGGCTCGACACCTACATAAATTTCGCTCAATTCTTTTCGACCGTGATTTCGACGCGCCGATTCTGCTGTCGACCTTGCGGGTTGTCGCTACCGTCGGGGTTGGTGTTCGGCGCAACGGGCTTCGTCTCACCGAAGCCGGCGGTCGTGATGATCGATTCGGCAACGCCTTTCTTTTTAACCAGCCAGTCTTTCACCGCCTCGGCGCGCCGTTTTGAAAGATCGAGGTTTACTCTCTGCGAGCCTTTGGAATCGGTGTATCCTTCGATGAGCACCTTGCCCTCGGGGAACTGTGCGATCACTGTTCCGACCTTGTCGAGAGTCTGCTCCGCCTTGGACTTGATCTCGGCTTTACCGAAATCAAAAACCACGTCGCCTTCGAGTTTCATGGTGACGGCTTTTTCTGTTTCCTTCAGCTGAAGCTCCTTGCGAGCGGATTCCTCGATCTGCAATTGCTTGCGTTGCAACTCCAACTGCTTCTTATCCAGATCGAGCTGTTTTCTATCGAGTTCGATCTGCTTCTTTTGAGTCTCGAGAGGGATTTCGGTTTCCTGCGCATGCACTGGAGCTAAGCATGCCCACGCCAGGAGCGATGTGCAGATGGATAATCCGGTAGACGGACGAAATTGTGATGGCTTCATAATTCTAATTCCTCGAATTTCAGAGAATGAGCGGGTTTTGATATGCCCGGCATACCAGAACGGCCGTGATGCTGACCTCGCTGCCGTCCGTGTTTACGGCAAGAATGTGGAACTTAACAAATTGTTACCTGGCTACGACAATCCTATCATCCAATAAATTCAGTGGATAAAGATTATCATTTAAGGCTTATCTTCATAAAGCTCCCCAGTCGCACGCCGGCGGATGTGTCATAACAGTTGAATCCGGCATGACACCGCAGCGCCAGAGTCAGTGTTAGGCTGCGTACCAAAGCACCGCGAAGTAATGGCATGTACTACCCGCGATAACGCACAAGTGCCATATTAAATGCCCATACCGCAGGTGAGAATCGATTGCCAGAAAAGCTACGCCTACGGTGTAAGCCACGCCTCCCGCAATCAGCAAGAGCACGCCGGTTTGTGGCACAAACGCAAACAAGGGATCGAATGCGATTACGATCAGCCATCCCATGAGCAGATAAATACCGGTAGGGACCATTGGATGGGACATTTTATCGAATACCACCAGTGCAACCCCGATCGTTGCAAGCCCCCAAATAAGGCTGAGAAGCGTCCAGCCCCAAGTGCCGTGAAGAACCCCAAGTGTGAACGGTGTATAGGTGCTGGCGATGAAGATGAAGATCACACCTTGCTCGAATGCGCGAAATACGCGCTTGGCTCTCCCTATCGGTAAAGCATGATAGAAGGTCGAGAGAAGATAAAGCAGCACCATGGTCGATGCGAAGAGGCTCGCGCCGATCATGAATTCTGAATTGCCGTGGCGTGCCGCATGCCTGATCAGAAACGGTGCTCCCAACAGGGCCGCGACCAGTCCAAGACCATGGCTGACGCTGTTCGCGATTTCTTCCTGTTGCGATTGATCACGCACCGGCGCTGAAAATAATCTACGCATACAGAGTCCTCCTCCCGTCTAACGTTAAACACAGCCAACCGCCCTGAACAGCCATGTTGGAGGTTTCGCTAACTGGAAAATATGATGTCATCGCAGCCATTAAAGTTCAGAAGCTTATGGGCTGGGTTGGAACTAGCGTAATTCCAGCTTTTTCCGGTGGACTTTGGATATGGGGAAATGTTTTGGCACGGTACCGATGGTTTGCTGAAGGCTTAACAGACTTTCCTGGCTCACATGGATTAAGGATTTCGTCCCAATGTTGACGTTGGGAACCAGCATTATATCGGGAAGTTATTGTTGATAAAATCCTAAGACGTTACTTTGGTTTCCTTCATGACGTTAAGGTTCGCCCCGTGTGCGAGACTACCCAGCGCGGAAGCTCATTTGACCGCACTTTGGGCGAGTATCACCGGAGGCCACACGCTTGCTGCAGACGAGTAGGATCTCGCCTACCCCATCCGTATTGATCAGGCCTTCATGAAGCTGGAGGGGTTTCTGCAAACGCATTGTATACGGCATGACCCGGTTATACCACTTCATGGCTTTCTCTCTGCGATGCGTCAAAAACCACATACCGAGATCCAGCAGCCATGAGGAACTGGGCTGCATGCCGAAGACGGCACTCCGTTCTATGGTAAAGCCATGGTGCTGCAACAGCGTCTGGATCTGCTTCGGTTCATAGCGCCGTCGATGGCCGACGAAATCGTCAAAAGGCGTCCACATCTCGGGATGCAGCGGCGTTGACAGCAACAAGGTCGCGCCCATGGTGGCGACACGAGCCAACTCCGCCATGGCCCTCCGATCATCATCCACGTGTTCGATAATATCGAGGGCACACAACAAATCAAAGGTTCTGTCGGCAAAGGGCAATCTGCCAATCGGGGCCAGCACCGGCCTCCCTCCGCAGGCGGCCAGTTTTGTCAACGCATTCATACTGATGTCGACAAAAGCGGTGCCGTCAACGGGCAACCGTGGCCGTAACCCAGGCGCCACTTCCAGGCGACGAGTCGCCCTGGCTACCAGTGGGCTGATCAATGGCCAGGTGTTGTAACGCTCCGGTTCAACCAGTCGGGCATCACGCCAGAGGGGTTCATAGAAATTCCGGTTCGCTTCCAGAAGGTCGCGGTCATTAAGCTTGTTCAAAGTAGTTGCCTAGAGGATGGCATGGAATCTCTGAATCCGTTTCATTTTTTATGTTCCGGATGAGGGTAAGGACCTATGCAAAGTCCGACATGAAGCCGTATAAAACGATTCAATTGGAATTAATCCTTGGATTCAAGTCATAACGACATAATACCACCGGATGGGTCTTCCTGGGTTTTAAGGTACAGTCGATTTGCTTCCCCTCGCCTGGGTCAGAAGAAATTTCCTGGCTTACCCATTCAAGTGAGCCAAAGGCGGTCTTGTGCGAGGGACGGGTTCCAGGGATCGCCAGTGGTCTTATGTACGATACCGTACAGACTACATTCGATCTTCCGGATAAACTTTTTTGCATTCACTAGAGGAGGGCTGTCATGAATATCGCAATCGAACCCCTATTGGCGCTTGTGATAGGGATATTAATTTTGCTGGTGCCGAGGTTTTTAAATTATTTCGTTGCCGTGTATTTGATTGTTGTGGGTATCTTGGGTCTCATACATCAAAGCCCAACATAAGGAGATAGGCCGCAGGAGCCAAGGCCACGCAATTTTGGCGAAGTTTTCAGTTTAACTTTCTTTGTCTAATAGGAGGGCTACCATGTCAATTGGCACAATTTTACTCGTCATTCTTGTCCTGATGCTGCTTGGCGTCATTCCCATCTGGCCACATAGCCGGGAGTGGGGGTATGGACCCACTGGCGGGCTGGGCACCGTTTTGATCATTATACTGGTCTTGGTTATATTGGGAATCATCTAGCCGTAAAACAATATCGACCCGTTTTCACTTTTTCAGCCAAAGCCGATACGAGTGGTCTCATTCGAATGAGTGAAAGACTCTATCCGCGTTGTTTGTCAGGAAGCTAAATTTTATTTAGGCTCGGAGAATAAAAACCATGGCAAAGCAACGAGAACAAAGACGGCACGCTAGAGTTGATCATCCGGGAAATGATGAGGCGCCCATCCGCTTCGAGCTGTTCAGTACCGAACGGCTCGAGCAGCATGCGGTCAGTTTGGCGCAAGCGCAAAAAGTCAGTAGCAGTAAACAGGGGCGAAAACTGATTCCGCGGGTGCGCGAGAATAACCGGGTGCTGCTCGATGCCTATGAAGCTGTCGCCAAGGCGGTCGCCGAGCAGCATGCGATCACGCCGGCGGCGGAATGGCTGCTGGATAATTTCCATGTCATCGAAGAGCAGATCAGCGACATCCACATCGATTTTCCCGAGAACTATTACCGGGAGTTGCCCAAGTTGGCCGATGGCTTTCTCGCAGGCTTTCCTCGCGTCTACGGCATCGCCTGGGCCCTGGTGGCCCATACCGACAGCCGCTTTGCCCCGGAGTTGCTGACGCTTTTCGTGCGGGCGTATCAAAGCGTCGATCCTCTCACCCTCGGTGAACTCTGGGCGATACCGAGTACGTTACGCGTCTTGCTGGTCGAAAATCTGCGCCGTCTGGCGGTTCGCACCATGCGCTCGCAAACCGGTCGCCGACTGGCGGACGAATTCGTCGATCAGATTGAACAAATCATCGCCCAAACCGATAAACCGGACCCTTCATTCCCAGCGGCGATATTACCCGCCGCTCCGCTGCGTCAGGCGTACGCGGTGCAAATCCTGCAACGGTTGCATGATCCGCATCCGGGCGCCGAACTTACCTTCGATTTCCTGAATGAATGGCTCAGCGAGCAAGGCGTCAGTCTGGATGAAATCGTGCATCGGGAACACGCCGAGCAGATCGCCGATAACCTGACGGTCCGCAACATCATCCTCAGCATGCGCGCTATTTCTGCGTTCGAATGGCCTCAGTTCGTCGAGGACGTGAGCCTGGTGGACGAGTGCCTGCGCGCTCACGACGGCTACATGGCGATGGATTTTCTGACTCGCGACCGTTATCGCCACGCGATCGAGGATCTCGCCAAGCGTTCGCCGTATTCCGAGGTGGAGATTGCTCGCCGGGTCATCGCTAAAGTTCAGCGCGCCACTGAACAATCTGCAATCGGCATACGGCAGTCCGAGCCGGGTTACTATTTGATCGGCGCCGGCCGTTACGCGTTCGAACGGGAAGTCGATTTTCGACCTTCGTTCAAACAATGCTTGCTGCGTGCCTATGTCGCCAATGCGGGGTTCACTTACGCCGGCAGTGTCGTCCTGTTGACAGGGTTGCTGCTCGCACTGCCTTTGGGCGCAAGCTTAGCGGCAAGTCTCGGCGGATTTCAGCTGTTCCTACTTGCTTTGTTCAATGTCTTCCCCGCGGCGGATATCGCCGTCGGCCTTGTTAATCGGCTCATCATTGCGGGTCTTCCTCCGTGTCACCTGCCGCGACTCGACCTGAAGGACGGCGTACCGCAGGCTCTGAGCACGTTCGTGGTTGTACCGACAATGTTCGTGAGCGAGACCGGGGTAAAGGAGCAAATCGAGCAGATGGGGATCCGCTATCTGTCCAATCCGGACGGCGAGGTGCGCTTTGCCTTGTTGTCGGATTGGAGCGATGCGGAGCAGGAAACGATGCCGAACGATGCGCGGCTGCTGAACAGTGCGGTTGCCGCGGTGGCCGCGCTTAACGCCAAATACGGAGAGCAACGCTTTTTTGTATTTCACCGCAAGCGCTTATGGAACCCAGGCGAAGGCAAATGGATGGGCTGGGAACGCAAGCGCGGCAAGCTGCACGAGTTTAACCGCTTGCTGCGTGGCGCGGTTGATACGTCTTTTTTGCCGATCGATGGCAAGCCGGCAGCCGTTCCTTCCGGTGTTCGTTATGTCATTACCCTTGATGCCGACACCAAGATGCCCATGGGGCTCGTATCAAACTTGGTGGGAGTGGCCGCCCATCCGCTGAACCAACCGGTGGTCGATCCGAGTACCCGGTGTGTCGTGGATGGCTACGGCATTATCCAGCCACGCGTGACGCCGACCTTGCCGCATCGGCAGGAACGCTCGATGTTTCACCGGATTTTTGCCGGTGCTTCCGGCACCGACCCTTACTCCAGCACAGTATCCGAACTTTATCAGGATTTATTCGGGCTGGGAACCTACAGCGGCAAGGGTTTATATGATGTGGACGCGTTTGAAGCCGCGCTGGCCGGACGCGTACCGGAAAACACCCAGCTCAGTCATGACTTGTTCGAGAGCGTATTCGCGCGTTGCGCGCTGGTCAGCGATATCGAGTTGTTCGAGGAATTTCCTTCCCACACGGAGGTTGCGGCATCGCGGCAGCACCGTTGGGCGCGTGGCGATTGGCAGCTGTTACCCTGGATATTTGGACCTCGCGGCAAGGATATGCCGATGATCGGGCGCTGGAAGATGCTCGACAATTTGCGCCGATCCCTATCGGCTCCGGGAGCCTTCGCCGCACTGGTCGCCGCCTGGGCTATCCCGAATGCACCGCAGGTGATGCTGATGGGTTTCGTCCTGGCGGCGTTGGCATTTCCCGCCATCCTGGCCATCACAAGTGGATTCGCGTTTCCGCGTCGTGGCACTTCGTTAATGACCCATCTTCGCACAACGGGTGAGAATGTGTTATGGGGATTAGGCAACGCTCTGGTGGAGCTGACCTTGCTTGCCCAGCACGCCTGGCAGATGACCGACGCCATCGTCAGCACCTTGGTACGGCTATTCATTACCCGTCGTCGATTACTGACATGGACCACTGCCCTGCAGGCAAAGACCGCGGCAGGTCATGCGATGAAGAATCTGATCCGCCCCTTGGGCATCTCGTCTACGGTCGCTGTCGGCGCCGGCGCTATTGTGCTGATTTTCAATCCGGCCGGAATCCAGTTTGCGGCGCCGTTTTTACTCTTATGGTGGCTGGCGCCGGTCATCGCCCGCGCGTTGAGCCTTCCGCCAAAACTGGATCTGGATGAGTCGCTACAACCCGAGGATAGTGTGCAGCTTCGCTTGGTCGGAAGGCGTATCTGGCGCTTTTTCACGACCTTCGTGACCCGGGAAGAAAACTATTTGCCGCCCGATAATTTTCAGGAAGACCCGCAACCGGTTATCGCTCATCGCAGTTCGCCGACCAATTTCGGTCTGTATCTGTTGTCCGTGGTAACCGCCCGGGATTTCGGCTGGCTGGGATTAAGTGATACCGTTGACCGACTCGAAGCCACGCTGACGACACTGATCGCGCTGCCGCGACTGCACGGCCATTTTTACAATTGGTACGATACTCACGATCTGCACATGCTGGAACCCCGCTATGTCTCGACCGTGGACAGCGGCAACCTGGCAGGGCATTTACTGGCGCTGGCTCAGACCTGCCGGGAAACATTGAATCGGCCGCTTTCATTTTCCACGGCATTGCTGGGGCTTACGGATACGCATCGATTGCTGATGGCCGCGCTCGCCAATATTAGCGATGACCGGCGTACGCTCACCGTGAGTCTGAAAGAACTGCGACAACAAGGTGTCTTCCTCGGGACACTTTTGGGAAGTCATCCCGTTGATTATGATGGATGGAGCCGCCTGTGGCGGCAGTTGACGGGCTGCGTTGACACGCTGCAGGATCTGGCTCGCACCTATTCTGCGGAACGCGGCGATTCAAGAGACAGCGAAGTGTTTGCGTGGGTGACGTTGCTGCGCGAGGACATCCGTTCTCACGTACGCGATGTGGAAAGTCTGGTTCCCTGGATCCATTTTATGGGACACCTGGATGCTTCGACTGGAACGGATACGCAGTATCTTCAACTTGAGGCGTTCCGGAATCAGTTGAGCCTAGATACTCACCTGCATGACTTAGGCGACAACTACGCATTGGCTTTGGCTCATCTTGAGGCATCGTCACATGGGCTCTTGGCATCATCCGCGAGTCTGGAAACATTGTCGATGACGCTGCAACGCGCCGGAGACCAGGCCGAAGCGCTCACAAAACGTCTGGAATCCCTGTCCGCACAGTTGTATGCGTTATTCCATGAAATGGATTTTCGCTTTCTCTATGACAAGACGCGGCATATGTTTGCGCTGGGTTATCGGGTAACGGAAGGGGCGCTCGATGACAGCTATTACGATCTGCTGGCCTCCGAAGCACGCCTCTCCAGTTTCATTGCGATCGCCAAGCGCGATGTGCCGAGCATGCACTGGTTCCACCTGGGAAGACGGGTGACTCGCGCCGCGCATGGCACCGTGCTACTGTCGTGGTCGGGATCGATGTTCGAATATCTGATGCCTTCTCTGGTGACCTATACTCCACGTTACAGTTTGCTCGATCAGACTTGCCGATTGGTGGTGAAGCGGCAGATCGAATATGGCAAAGAACGCGGCGTGCCGTGGGGGGTTTCCGAGTCGGCCTTCAATGTTCGCGACCTTTTCTTCACTTATCAATATTCTGCTTTTGGCGTGCCTGGTTTGGGAATGAAGCGAGGGCTCGGTGAAAATCTGGTGATCGCCCCCTACGCGACCGCTTTGGCCGCGATGTACTTTCCGCATGCCGCCGTGGAAAACTTCCAGCGCCTGGAAAAAGAGGGGGCTCTAGGCCCTTTCGGCTTTTACGAAGCACTTGATTACACCCCGATCCGGCTTGCTGAAGGCCAGCAGGTGGCGATGGTGCGTTGTTACATGGCCCACCATCAGGGCATGTCTCTGGTAGCCATTTCCGATGCCGTCCATGACGGTAGAATGCGCCATCGTTTCCATCGTGCACCGCTGATCCAGGCTGCCGACCTGTTGCTGCAGGAGCGCATTCCGCGCGGCGCGGACACCAGCAGTTTACCGCTCTTCCAGGACCTTTCCGAAGTCAAGGAATCGGTGCAGCCGCCCAGCCGGCGCGCGCCTTCGCCTACGTCTTCGGTGCCTTCCTCGCATCTGCTCTCCAACGGCCGTTATGCGGTGATGATTACGGCCGCCGGATCGGGTTACAGCCTTTGCCAGAATCTGGCGGTGACACGCTGGCGCGAAGACGTGACGAGGGATGCGTGGGGCAGTTATATTTATTTGCGCGATATTGAAAGCGGGCAGGTATGGTCCGCCGGCTACCAGCCGACGACGCTGGAGCCCGATCTCTACGAGGTACTTTTTGCCGAAGATCGCGCCCGAATCACCCGAACGGACGGCAGCATCACCAGCACTCTGGAGATCGTCGTATCGCCCGAGGATGATGCGGAAATTCGCCGCCTGAGTCTGACCAACAATGGAATACAGGCACGGGAAATCGAGATCACGTCCTACGCGGAGATCGTACTCGCACCGTTGCCGGCCGACATCGCGCATCCGGCTTTTTCCAACTTGTTCGTCCGGACCGAGTATTTTCCCCAGGCGTGTGCGCTGATCGCACAGCGGCGCCAGCGTGCGGACAGTGATCCGGCCCTCTGGGCGGCGCATGTGCTGGCCTGTTCCGGAGCCGGAGACGGCCTCCAATACGAAACCGATCGGGCCCGTTTTGTCGGGCGTGGACAAACGCTGCGGGAACCGATCGCGGTGAGGGATGGGCGGCCTTTGACCAACACGGTTGGCAGTGTTCTCGATCCGATATTCAGTTTGCGTACACGGATTCGCATCGCCGCAGGCGCAACCGAACACGTGACCTTCACGACCCTGGTCGCCGCTTCGCGCCAAGTGCTGGAGGAGTTGGCCGACAAATACCACAATACGGCGGCGTTTGACCGCGTGTCGTCCCTGGCGTGGACTCACGCCCATGTGCAGCTGCATTATCTGCGTACCCAGCCGGACGAGGCTCATCTTTTTCAGGATCTGGCTAACCGCTTGGTCTATGCCGATCCCTCGTTGCGGTCTGCCGGCAGGTTGATGCAGATGAATACCTTGAATGTCACCTCGCTGTGGCAATATGGTATTTCCGGCGATCGCCCGATCGTGTTATTGCGCGTATCGGAGCCGGAAGACCTAATCCTTGTCGAACAATTACTGCGTGCCCACGAGTACTGGCGTATGAAAGGCCTTGCAGCCGACGTCGTGATTTTAAATGAAAAAGAGTTTTCTTACGCTGGAGACTTACAGACTTTGCTGGAAGGCATGGTGCGTGAAAAACAGGCGCTTTGGTTTCATCAAGAGCATAAAATCCAGGGTGCCATTTTTGTTCTACGTGGTGATCAGCTCTCAGCCGAGGAACGGCGAATGCTGCAATCAGTCGCGCGCGCGGTGCTGGTCAGCAATCGTGGCACATTGGCCGAACAACTGTTGAGGCACCCGAGGCCGGCGGCGGATTTCGTTGCGCCGAAAGCCTTGACCACTTCCGGAATGGATTCGCTACCGTTGTCTGTCCCCCCACTCGAATTTTTTAACGGACTCGGTGGTTTTGCCGAAGACGGGCGCGAATACGTAATCGTGCTCGACAAAGGCCAGTGGACACCGGCCCCCTGGATCAATGTGATCGCCAATCCCGAATTTGGCTTTATGGTCTCGGAGTTGGGCAGCGGCTGCACCTGGTGTGGTAACAGCCGCGAAAACCAGTTGACACCTTGGTCGAACGACCCGGTCGGCGATCCGCCCGGGGAAGTTTTCTATTTACGTGACGATGAAACGAACGACTTGTGGAGCCCAACCGCGCTGCCGATCCGGGTCGAAAATGCGAGCTATGTGATACGCCACGGACAAGGGTATAGCCGTTTCGAGCATGCCTCCCATGGGATTCATAGCGACCTGTTGCAATTCGTCAGCCCGGACGATCCGGTCAAGATTTCGTCTTTGACGTTGACGAATGTTTCGGGGAGAATCCGGCGTCTGACCATCGCGTCCTACGTGGAATGGGTGCTCGGCGCCTCGCGGTCCGTGGCTGCACCTCACGTGATCACCGAGTTGGACCCGGAAACCGGCGCCCTGTTTGCTGTCAATCCTTGGGACATCGAATTCGGCCAGCGCATTGCCTTTGCCGATCTCGCTGGTCTGCAAACGGGGTGGACGACGAATCGGCCCGAATTCATCGGCCGCAACGGCAGTCTGGATGCGCCGGCAGGCATGTTGAGTCCCAAGGCGCTGAAAAAGCGCGTCGGTGCGGGGCTGGACCCTTGCGCGGCGCTGGCAACGGTGATCGAACTCGAGCCCAATGGACGCGCCGAGATTGTCTTCCTGCTGGGACAAGGCAATGACCGCGTCCATGCCAGCGAGTTGGTCCGGCGCTATCGAACAACCGATGTCGCAACCTTATTTACCCAAGTGAAGCAGTCGTGGGAGCAGGTTCTCGACAAGGTTCAGGTGAAGACCCCTGACCGGGAACTCGACCTGCTGTTGAACCGTTGGCTGCTTTATCAAGCCCTGAGTTGCCGAATGTGGGCTCGGGCCGCGTTCTATCAGGTGGGCGGGGCATTCGGCTTTCGCGACCAACTGCAGGACAGCATGGCTCTGGCGCTTGCCCGTCCCGATCTAGTCCGCGCGCATCTGCTTCGCGCCGCGTCGCGCCAGTTTGTAGAGGGCGATGTGCAGCATTGGTGGCATCCTCCCACTGGACGTGGCGTGCGTACCCATTTCTCCGACGACCTTGTCTGGCTGCCCTATGCCGCATCCCACTATATCAAGGTCAGCGGCGATGCCGCAGTGCTCGATGAAATGATAACGTTTCTGGAGGGGGCTCAACTTGAGCCGGGACAGGATGACGCCTATTACGAACCAACTCAGTCGCCGCAGCACGCGACCCTTTTCGAGCACTGCGCGCGTACGCTCGATCTCAGCCTGAAAACGGGCGTGCATGGGCTACCCCTGATGGGGAGCGGCGACTGGAATGACGGTATGAATCGGGTCGGCAACCAGGGCAAGGGCGAGAGTGTCTGGATGGCCTGGTTTCTGTTCGCTACGCTCTCCGAATTCGCCAGTGTGGCGGAGGGTAGGGGAGAGCATGATCGGGCCAGCCGCTGGCGCGAGCACGCCGGCCAACTGAAGACAGCTGTGGAAGCGGAAGGCTGGGATGGAGCATGGTACCGGCGCGCCTTTTTCGATGACGGCAGCCCCTTGGGCTCCGCCGCCAACGCCGAATGCCGCATCGATTCGATTGCGCAGAGCTGGGGAGTCATTTCCGGCGCTGCCGAGAACGAACGCGCGCGGCGGGCGATGAATTCGGTACGGGAATACCTCGTTCGCTACGGCGACGATCTGGTGTTGCTGTTCACTCCGCCTTTCGATAAGACTGAGCGCGATCCGGGTTATATCAAGAGCTATCCCCCAGGCGTACGCGAGAACGGGGGCCAGTATACCCACGCGGCGATCTGGGCCGTCATCGCCTATGCCCTGCTTGGTGAAGGCGATCAGGCAGCGGAACTGCTGCGCATGCTCAATCCGATCAACCGGACGGCCACTCGCGCCGGCGTTTATGCCTACAAGGTCGAGCCGTATGTGCTGGCGGCGGACATCTATGCCGAGCCACCCCATGTGCGACGCGGCGGCTGGACCTGGTACACGGGGGCAGCGGGGTGGTACTACCGTGCCGGAATGGAATGGATCCTAGGCTTTCAGGTCCTTGCCGGCCAATTGGTCTTCGATCCTTGCATTCCCAGGGGATGGCGCAGTTACAACATTTCTTATCAGTACGGTAATACCCGTTATGCCATCACGGTTGAAAATCCGAACGGGGTGGAGCGTGGCATCGCCTTGATAGAACTCGATGGAGAAGCCCTGGCAAACGGCAATGGCATTATCTTACAGGACGATGGAGGACTGCATCGGGTGCGGGTGGTGCTGGGTTAAACGCCTTAGCACGGTCACTTATGAATAGGGACGATAACGATGTGGAGCGGGTAATATTCGGTGAGTTATTTGAATTTATTTGACAATCAACATTTTTAATGTGAGGAGAAGGTCATGGACTTAATTTCGCTAGTGGTAGTTCTTATCGTCGTCGGCTTGCTGTTGTGGCTGGTCAACAACTACATCCCAATGGATGGCCGCATCAAGCAGATCCTGAACATCGTGGTGATCATCGCGGTAGTGCTGTGGTTGCTCAGCGCGATCGGCGTTTTGGGCATGCTCCCGATGGGGCTGATTTCAGTGATGGTGAGCCTGATCGTCGTGGGTCTGCTGCTATGGCTTGTCAATACCTACATCCCGATGGAGTCACGCATCAAGCAGATCCTGAACATCGTGGTGATTATCATGGTGGTACTATGGCTGCTGAACGTATTTGGTGTGATGAGCGCAATTCCGCCGTTAATACTTTCGGTGGTGGTGGGTCTGATCGTCGTCGGTATTCTGCTGTGGCTGGTCAACAGCTTCATTCCGATGGAGGCGCGACTGAAGCAGATCTTGAATATCGTCGTATTGATTGTGGTGGTGCTGTGGTTATTGAGCATATTCGGTGTTTTCAGCGGCGTTCCGCGGATTTACTTTGGAAATCATTAGGTTATGATCTTAACGAGGTGCTTCCCTAAAGTATTATTATGATAGTGCCGCTATTTTTGCGAAAGCTTGTTTTGGGGCTAAATAGCGAGCAAAACTTTCGAAACTGATTAAAAATAAGTAATGGAAAGTTTTACCATTGGGCGTTTATCTAACCATAAATTCAACACAGAAACGCCTTTCCAGAAGAGGTAGTAAACCCATGGAAATAGGGAGCCAAGCCCTTCCTTTGTGGCTGGTTCTGTTGTCAGCCTCTCCGGTTTAGGCAGCCGGTCACGAGGAAATCCCTCCGACAGAGGCGGCGACCCGACAGATCGTATCGATGATCGAGAAGCGCGTGCGGGATTTGTCTTGAATTTTAGCGAACGAATATTTACAGGAGAACATCATGAAACCTACCCCCCCCTCCAATGTGCATCAAAACACTGAAAATCTGACTTCTGATGAATCCGGCATCCTGCTCGATCCGCTGGATCAGACAGCCAGGATTTCCGAACTTGCTTATTACAAGGCGGAAAGAAGAGGGTTTGAACCGGGCCATGAACTGGAAGATTGGCTTGACGCTGAACAGGAATTGGCGTCGAAAGAGGAATAGGTTCGGTTGAATGCCGCTTCAGTGCGTAATGAAAGGCTGGAATCAATCGGTTCTGCAATTCCGGCCCCAGATAAATCATCAAGTTGCGGCAACTGAGCAGATCGAGTTTGGTGAAAGGCGGGTCTTTAGTCACATTTTGGATAGCGAACACTACCATTTCACGGATTTCCTTCTTTATCCGATAGCCGGCATCTTCTTTGGTAAAAAATCGCTGTAGCCGTTCCGGGGTGACATCCTGAGCGATATTGGCTGGATAACAACCGGCGCGGGCGATGGTGACGGCCTCGGCATCCAGATCGGTGCTGTAGATTTTCACCTTGAATTGATGGTGATTCTGCTCCATCAGTTCTTTCAGCAGACGGACACACAGTCAAATTTAACCAGATATGTGCGCCAACGTACCGACTACGGCTAATTTTGCCGATAGCATTTCCTCGAAAGTCTTTACGAAATCCCACCTGGCCCTGATTCTTAGCTCTAGGTCGAGATGCCTTGTTCGTCTTTGTTCACACTCGTTTCCCTCAGGAGAAATCCCATGACTCATTTAGCCCACACTCCCTCTGAACACGCCATGCAAGCCTGTATCGACGCTTGTAGTCATTGCCATCAGGTCTGCCTGCAAACCGCCATGAACCACTGCCTGGAGGCCGGCGGCAAGCACGTAAAACCCAAACACTTTCGCCTGCTGATGAACTGCGCCGAGATTTGCCAGACATCGGCCAATTTTCAGCTCAGTAGCTCTCAATTTTCGCACCATCTCTGCGCTGTCTGTGCCGAAGTTTGCGAGGCATGCGCGTCGGATTGCGAGAAGGTCGGCGGCATGGAAGAATGCGTCGATGCCTGTAGGGAATGCGCCGAGAGTTGCCGGCAAATGGGAAGCGACAAGTACTAAGCGCAAATCGGGTTCTTCAGTTATGTATCTGTCAAGACACGTGTTGTTCACTGCGGCATCGATAGCGCTAACCGCTTGTGGCGAGGTGGCGCAATTGCCGATTCCGGCAGGCGTCGGCACTCACCCTCAATTGCCGCCACCCAATCCGACGTTGATTCCCACGATGAACATCGCAAAGGCTGTAGGCTGGCCGAAAAATGAAAAGCCGTTGGCGGCGCCGGGGATGACTGTAAATGCCTTTGCCGACGGACTCGATCACCCGCGCTGGTTGACTGTGCTACCCAACGGCGACGTATTGGTCGCCGAGACCAATGCGCCATCCAGACCCAAGGACGGGCAGGGTATCAAAGGTTGGATCATGAGTCGAGTCATGAACGAGACTGGCGCAGGTGTACCCAGCGCCAATCGCATCACTTTGCTCCGTGATGCCGATGGTGACGGCGTGGCCGAAACGCGTTCGGTGCTCATAGAAGGACTCAACTCGCCCTTCGGCATGGCGTTGGTAGGCAGCGATTTCTACGTGGCCAACACCGATGCGGTGGTCAGATTCCCTTATACCGAAGGCGAAATCCGGATCGCCCAGCCAGGAACCAAGGTGCTGGACCTGCCGGCAGGCCCCATCAATCATCACTGGACCAAGAACCTAATCGCCAGCCGTGACGGGACACGACTCTATGTGACGGTGGGATCGAACAGTAATGTTGCCGAGAACGGTATCGATCAAGAGGTCGGCCGCGCGGCCATTTGGGAAGTGGACCCCAAGCTTGGAAGCTACCGCGTCTACGCATCCGGTCTGCGCAATCCCAACGGTCTCGCTTGGGAGCCGGATGGCGGAGCACTTTGGACCGTGGTCAACGAGCGCGATGAACTCGGCAGCGACCTGGTTCCGGATTATCTGACTTCGGTACCCGACGGCAGCTTCTTCGGCTGGCCTTATAGCTACTATGGCCAGCATCCGGATGAACGGGTGCAGCCACAACGGCCCGACCTGGTCGCCAAGGCCAGGGTGCCGGATTATGCACTTGGAGCACACACCGCTTCGCTCGGCCTGGTTTTTTCCAAGAGTCGCGCATGGCCGACACCATTCGACAACGGCGTTTTCATCGGCCAGCACGGTTCCTGGAATCGTAAACCACGCAGCGGCTATCGGGTTATCTTTGTCCCTTTCAGTGCTGGCAAGCCCCTCGGCGATCCGATCGACGTGCTGACGGGCTTTTTGAGTACCGATGGCGAGGCGTTCGGGCGTCCGGTGGGTGTCGTGCTCGACACGCAAGGGGGGCTGCTGGTCGCCGATGATGTAGGCAATGTGGTCTGGCGCGTAACATCGTCTGTCAAGACCTCTGGGCCTAAATCCGGACGCAACCCACTGACCGGTAAGCAGCAAACTTTGTTGGCAGCAAACCTTAATTAATGTACGTTGCCGCACCGACTTTATCCAGCTTCGCCTGTATTGTTATCCCAGAGCGATAAAAAACATAGATACGCTCGAATAATCGGGCGCTGGTGATCGTAAAAAACGAACAAAAGTGTCATTACTCCTAATTTTATGACGGAAGATGATCATGAACTACGAAGATCGCGATACCTATGGTATCTACAAACACAAACCCGGCCACGCAAAGGGCCCCGGTCCCCAGTTGATGGGCGCCGACACCCTGATTGGAAATGAGGTCTTCAACCAGAAAGAAGAAGATTTGGGTGAAATCAAGGAAATCATGCTGGACACGGCCACAGGCAGAGTGAGCTATGCGGTGTTGACCTTTGGCGGTTTCCTCGGTATGGGGGAAAAGCTTTTTGCGGTACCTTGGAGTGCGTTGAAGCTGGATACGGCGAACAAGCGCTTTGTGCTAAATGTGGAGAAGGATCGCCTCAAAAATGCACCAGGTTTCGATAAGAACGATTGGCCCGACATGGCAGATCAATCTTGGGTTGATAAAATTCATTCTTATTATAAAACTAGACCTTACTTAGACCAGCCGAGCATGTGACTCAAGACTTGTAAAAAATAGGGCTATGAAGCCGATGGTGCGGAGAGAGGCCGTGGTCCGGCTCTCGCTTTTCTTTTCCGGTGAAGCGGATTGTCTTGTATCGACTTCATCAGGTTTTGGTTTATTTTATAACAAGGGGAAATAATCAATGGATGCGGATTATGATATTTTCGAAATTGTCGCAGTCATACGTGATTTCTGGCTCGTAGATTCGGAGTCTTATCAGCGAAGGTATCGCACCAACCACGGACAGGCCTTGACGCCAGGCTATTATGTCGTCAACTGGCCGGAACATATTCGGGCAAGGCGATTTACCGATCACGCCGCTTTTCATGGACCGTTCAAATTACGCAGGGAGGCGCAAGCGGCCCTCGAGTGGATGCATAACGAGAGGGAGCACTTTTTGACAAGATCAGCCGAGGTATCGTCTTTTGCGGCTCCGAATGCTAACCGGCTCAAAGTGAAGAAAGCCGGTTCGCAAAAGCTGCGGCTGGTAAATCCGCAAAAGTTAGGTAAACCGTTTGCAGCTAAAAACTGTATAAATCGGGATTACCACCCGTCCGCCGAATACCGGAAAACCGGAAAAATGACCGCGCAATAACTAGGCTTATCCGGATATTAGTGATAGTTGCAGCAACATGGGAAAGCCTCGACCGCATTTCCTCATCGGAGAGATAAGACTGCTGCTTGTTATTGACGTAGGGGAGCATGCGGCCTATCTGGATTATCAGAATCGCCGTGCATAAGAACGAAAAACCCGCAACGCCTCGCCTCAACCCAAATCCGGCTTTGTCGCATCCGGATCATACAATGACTGACGTTCACCTTGGACCATCGTCTCGGGCAGAATGCCGGTATAGCGGCCAAAACATATTGATATTAACCATTTGAGGAGTTCAACCATGAAAAAATTCGCCATTACTTCCATTTTGATGATGGCTTTCTTGCCGGTTGCCGCCGGCATGGCTGCCACGGATCAAGCAACGGGTTCTGCAACCGGAACTAACATTGACCAATCTCATCCGGGATCCACTCTGTCTGCTTCTGAAAATGCCTCCGCTAAACATTTGTCGGCGGCTGCGGCTCATGAACAAGCCGCAATGCATCATAAGGCCGCCGCTAACGCTCGGCAGCCGGAACAAGCAAAGGCACATGCCAGGGCCGCGGAGAAAGCTTCTAGAGAGGCTTGTGAAAAAAGCAAAGAAGCCGTGAAATCTCAGCATGGCGAGTAATCAGACGTGAACTCAATGGCGCGCGCCTAACGCCGTAAACTGAGAGGCTTCTGACTGCAACGCTGCCCTGTCGATAGATACTGTGTTTGGCCGGCACTGCTGCAATTTTGGGATAGGTGTAGCGGGCTATTAATAACCCGCCGCCCCTTTGTGATGCCGCAACATATAGTCTGTTATTGCGCGGCTTTCAGATGTGTTACAGCTTCTTCGGCGGATTTCTTCGCTAAGTCGGCATGCTGCATGGTACTGTGATCAACAACATTATTCAGGCTCGTGATACCGGCATCCAGGTGCTGATCGGCAGCCTTCGCGTGCGTCTAAAAATTTTTGAGAACATCTCGTTACTGATGGGCGGCAGGCCAACCGATCCGGCTTTGCCTGCACCGCTCAGTATTGCTGGTTTTATTGGTCTTTCTTAATTTCCTGCTTGAGATCACCATAGCCCTTCTGAGCCTTGCCGAGATTCTTTTGGACATTTCCTTCTATCTGCATACCTTTGTCGTCCAGTATCACGCCGGTGGCTTCCTTCATTTTACCTTTGGTTTCTTCGATTCGGCCCTTTACTTGATCATTGTTCGGAGGGATCGGGACTAGGCTTTCTTCAGCATAAACACTAAACCAGCAGAAAGCCATAACGAAGCCCATCCATAATTCGGCGAGTTTTATTCCGGTAAATTTCATGTGCATTTCCTGTATAACTTTTTGGGAGCATTACATTGTAGCCGTGCAGCGGGTCAGTCTGACTGGACTCGGCTGCACGACTAAACAGTGCTTGTTTTATTTGTCTTTCTTAATATCATCCTTTAGGTCGCCAAAACCCGCCCGCGCTTTACCCACGTTCTTTTGGACTTTTCCTTCTATTTCCATTGTCTCGTCATCCAGTAGTTTACCGGTGACTTCCTTGACTTTACCTTTGGTCTCTTCGACTCGGCCTTTTACTTGATCTTTATTCATGAGTGTCTCCTGATAATAAATTTTTCTCCATGACCCGATAGCCATGGTGTCTGAGCGTGGGATGACATTACCCATCACTTGTTCAAACATTACGCCCAAAACTAAACTCGGTCTGTGCTTTAGCGTACTTAGACTGTTAAAAAATGTGAAAAACTTTCCAGATTAGGGAGTCTTTTCTATGCAGGCTGGATTCATCGCATCAATACGTAAGCGAGGGGGGGGCGCAATGCCATTAAGTTAAGAGAAGCTTCGCGCCTTCTCCCTTCGGGAGAAGGCTGGGATGAGGGGATCAAAATAAAGTATTTTTCCTTATTTTTGATCCTCCTCACCCCAACCCTCTCCAGCAGGAGAGGGAGCTTTCTTCTTAACTTAACGGTATTGCCCCACCCCCTGGTAGCCTCTTCCCGGTCATTTCTGTATCACAAACCGTTTCAATTGATACGAAATTTGTTTCATTATAAAAACATGAAACATAATCGTTCAAGAATGCGGATTACAAGCGGACAGCATCGCGAATAAAATTACCCATACGATGCCATTAGGACACCATAACCGATCAAACATTCAGGAAGAGGTCAAAAAATATGAGAAAGCGCCTAGAAAACTGGCGGCATACGTTGTATCAGATCATCTATCAGGCCAACACGCCGGCCGGAAAAGGCTTCGATATCATGCTGATCATTTTGATCCTGGCCAGCGTGTTGACGATCATGCTGGACAGCGTTGCCGAAATCCATCAGCAATATAGAGACGAACTTTACGCTGCGGAATGGCTATTCACGATCTTGTTTACGCTCGAATACGGTCTGCGCATCTTCTGCATCCACAAGCCGATCAAATATATCGGCAGTTTCTACGGCATCATAGACCTGTTGTCGATCATCCCATCCTACCTGAGCCTCTTGCTTCCCGGCGCTCATTATCTGCAGGTCATTCGCGTCCTGAGAGTGCTGCGTGTGTTTCGGGTGCTCAAACTGGTCCGCTTCATCAACCAGGCCAATATGCTCGTCAATGCATTGTTGGCCAGCCGGCTCAAGATCGCCATTTTCATGTTTACCATCTGCACGCTGTTGATCGTATTCGGCTCGGCAATGTATCTGATCGAAGGTCCGGAAAACGGCTTCACGAACATCCCGGTCAGCATCTACTGGTCGGTTGTGACGCTGACCACGGTCGGCTTCGGCGACATCACCCCCAAGACCGATCTCGGCCGCGCCGTCTCGGCTATCGTGATGATCAGCGGCTACGCGATCATCGCGGTACCGACCGGCATATTCACCGCAGAATTATCGAAGGAAATGAAAAAACAGCACAAGGCCGATCAGCGAATCTGCCCGCGCTGTCGGCATCCCGGCCATGAACCGGATGCCAATTATTGCCGTATCTGCGGCACGGAGTTGCCGCCCTCGCCTTAACCCGGTCAAGATCAGCGCGGGAACGTCTCGATCTGCGTGCTGATTTCCGGCACCTTATCCTTATCGAGCCTACCGGGCTCGGGAGAGTAGAGATTGGCCGTAGCGCAGGCGATGGCCCATTTAATGCAGTCTTCCCATCGCAAGCCGCGATGCGTTCCGATCGCCAGCCCCGCAACCAGCGCATCGCCACAGCCGATTTGAGTCATGATTGGCTCCGGGCAATGTCTGAGACAAGCCGCAAATGCGCTGTCTTCGTCAACCGCAATAACGCCTTTGTTTCCCAGAGAAATGCAGATTTTCGCAATGCCCTGGCCGAGCAACGCGCGCGCCGTCTCCAGCACCTCTCGGTCGTTCGTTAAGGCGCGGCCAGTCAACTCTTCCAGTTCCTGCATATTGGGCTTGATCAGATAGGGTTCGGCCTTGGCGCCTTCCGCCAAACCTTGGCCGCTGCTGTCCAATAAGGTGATGGCCGCCTTTCGGCGGCAAGTTGCGATCAACATCCGATAAAAGTCATTTGGCGCGCCGGGCGGCAGACTGCCGGAAAAAATCACAATATCTCCGGCATTGACGGAACGCTCGACTTTTTCGATCAGCTTCGCACAATCATCAGGCGTTACCCGATAACCCGAGGTTCGAATATGCGTTTCCCGACCCGCCGCCTGATCGGTCAAGGTGATGTTGGTTCGGGTCTTGCCTTCGACCGCGATCAAATCGGCATGTAGCAAAGCGGAGTTCAACGCCTCGAACAAGCCGATCGATTGACGCCCGGCGAATCCCAAGCATGTTACCGGATACCCCAAAGACTCGACCGCCTTCGCGACATTGATGCCCTTGCCGCAGGCATACTCGCAGCTCTTTGTCGCCTGTAGATTATCCTGATAGCCCAATCCGTTCGCTTCGATCAGCCAGTCGACCGCGGTGTTGGCGGTAACCGTTATTATTTTCGACATGGTATGTCCGAGTATAAAAGCCCTCAACCACTGAACAAAGCCCAGCCGCCCATAAAAACCGGCTCCTTGATTTAAGAAAAGCCGTTCAGCAAAAATTAAGGGGACGCAGCATAGGATACTCGTAAATCATAGCGGAGAGCCTATATGAAACGCAAAATTCCAAAATACCGGAGACTTGTCTCGATCTTATTTTTGCTCCCGGCCTTAACCGGCTGCTATGCGCCCGCCTATTATCCCTACGATACAGTTTACGGTGAAAACAGGCCATACAACCGCGGCTATGCCAACCTGCCTTATGGACAGAATTATCCAAACAGGTCCGGACAGCAAGGTTACTACGGGCAGGATAACTATGGACAAGGCTACCGCGGCCATCATGACGATGATGACGGCGACGATGATAATTACAGGGAAAGACGATATGAGCAAAATCGCCAGCGGCAAGGCTATCCGTACGGCGGTTATTACGGGCAATGAAGAAAAATCAAATGCCCGCGAAAGCGGAAATCATGATAAACGGCAAAGATGTAAATGACATGGGTAGCCGTTGGAATATTGGCTAAAATATCCATTTTCTTCTCGTGAATTTTTTCTGGAAGTTACATTGAATCAGTAATCGGGCGCAACGTAGGCAATACGGACCGCCGAACCTTCCGCGACAGGTTGCGGAAGGCGCAATCCTTCCGCAACCCCTTCATTCTATCTGGCCGTATTGCGACCGCCTAAATGCCGTTCATGAAAACATTTCGCTTCAGAACTGTAATGTAGCGGAGACAGAGGCATGATCGGAAAACCACAAGAATCCATGGCCGGGATCGGTCTTCGTTGACGCATTATCGCCGATAACCCGGATTTTTTTGGTATTTTCAGGATCGTCGACCGCAAAAATCATATCGATACGCTCTTCGAGGGAAGGTTTGCGGTTTTGTAAATTCTCGTCCTGGCAGCAAGTGTAGCCCGGCACATTCCCAGGCCGCAAATCCCAAATATCGACGTATTGGGCTGCGGTAAATTGTTTGTAAGGGGTGATGATCTCTGGGGTCGGGTCTCCCTGCGCCGGCGAGGAATTCATATCGCCAAGCAATAGGGTTTTTCTGTCCGCCATTGCTGAAAAACCAATCACCTGTGTCAATTCGTCAGCCTGGGCTGCTCGATAGTAAGCAAATGGTGGGAATGGCGGCTTCAAATCTTCCCCTTCACTTCCAGATGCGTATTGAATATACGGTAAGCCTTGCCCGCAATCTTTGCATCGATTGCGATAAAACCTCTTTCAATCCGTAACGACCTGATCGGCTCCGGCAATTGCGCTTCGGCAGCGGTTTGATAGTTACAGCCGTCAACCGAAGGAAGTTGACATTGGAAATCAACAGGCATGGCATCGATGCCTTCACGGACCAGGATGGCATCCCGGTCGACTGCAACCAAGAATACAGTCGCTTTATCAACAACAAAAGGGATACCTGGAGGCAAATTTTCTGAAAATTTGATTTTTTCCAGATCAAGATTTTTGACCGAAGCGGCCTTTTTGTATTTGACGCCATTCTTTTTCAAAGCCGTCAACGTCAAATCCAGATGATCTGGTGAAAGCATCGGCTATCTGCGGATAGCTCGCATCCATCATTATCATTCGGATTAAAATCCTGACAACGCAATTCCCATACTTCCTGTAAAGCGAGAACATCGGGCGACCGCTTCACAATCGCCGTGGCTCGGGCTCGCGAGCGAAAATCGCTTTTTGCGGCCTGCTTCAGGACCGCAACCAAACCCTGATTGAAAGCGACGGGATTCGTCGTTGATATGATAGGGGCTAAATCGGCTCCTAAATACTGGTTCAGCGTCATTACGTTAATCTTGTCGTCTGCCCAGGCCGAAAATGCGAGCAAGGTCAAAAAGACGTTTGTAAAGCATCGATATAACGATCTCATCCGATTTCTCCCAACAGCATATTTATTATTAATTTTTGGAACATCCGGACGAGCCGCTATACTACTTTATCTTTGACATTCAATTCGTATAAATACCGATATAGCGTCAATCAGCTCATTGGAACTTACCCAATCGTCGGCTAATCCGAGATAAAACTTGATAAATTTTATTGAAGATGCTTGCAACGTCTTTTATAAGTCCCGTTTTTTTAAAGCAGGATCACTCTCATGAAACAATTACATCGAATTGTTCGCAAAGGGCAATCTCATTGGGTCGGTGACGGTTTTCCGGTCCGTACGCTGTTTTCCTATAATACGCCCGACGCCGAAGTCAGTCCCTTCCTGTTGCTGGATTATGCCGGCCCCGCCGAGTTTACGCCCGCATCGAAGCCAAGAGGCGTAGGCTTCCATCCGCATCGGGGTTTTGAAACCGTCACGATTCTCTATCAGGGCGAAGTAGAACACCACGATACGGCAGGCAATGGCGGCTTTATCGGTCCCGGCGACGTGCAGTGGATGACCGCCGCGAAAGGCCTCTTGCATGAAGAAATGCACTCGGCCGCCTTTACCCGACAAGGCGGAGTCTTTGAAGCGGTACAGCTTTGGGTGAATTTACCCGCGAAATTCAAGATGGAGAACCCCCGCTATCAGTCGATTCTGAAGGCGGATATTCCGTCGATAAAGCCGGATCAACACGGCAGCCTTATCCGGGTGATCGCGGGCGCTTATCATGACGTGAAAGGGCCGGCGCGTACCTACACGCCGATCGATTTATGGGATTTGCGTCTGGCCGTCGAACAAACGCTCGCATTCGATCTGCCCGAAACGCATACAACGATAGTGTTCGCGTTGAAGGGCTGCGTGGAAATCAATCGCACCGCTACCTTGAACGATACGGAAGTGGCGCTGTTCGATCGAAAAGGCGAAACGATTGCGCTGACTGCCCGCAAGGATTCGACTTTGCTGATCATGAGCGGGGAACCGATCAACGAGCCGATTGCCGGCTACGGCCCATTCGTGATGAATACGCAGGCGGAAATCAGGCAGGCCATGGCCGATTTCAACTACCGCTAGCATCCGAAAATGACCCGATAACATGTTTACAAGGCAGTTCGGCAATCCAGGGCCGGTCCTTGTACGCGCCCTGCTTTTCGCGGCCTTGGCCGGGTTGATGGCGGCCGGATGCGATTTACCAAAGCAGGGACGGTTGCACGATATCAGCGGCCATCTGCCGAATCTGCAATTCTCGCTGAAGTCCGACACCGGCCAAGCGGTCACAAATTTTACCTACCGAGGCTACGTTGTTTTCTTATTCTTCGGCTTCACTCATTGTCATGACGAATGCCCAACGGCCATGTCCCGCTTGGCGGCACTGTTGCCGCATCTCGGCGATAAGGCGAAAGACGTCCGTATTCTATTCGTGACGTTGAATCCCGATCGCGATACGCCTGAGATTTTGCACCGCTATGCGACAACATTCGATCCTGTCCATGCGATCGGCCTGACCGGCAACGAAGACGAAATCGAAGGTCTCGTGAAACGCTACCGGATCGCTTATCGCCCCGGCAAATCGGATTCCGACGATATCGTCCACAGTGTCGCCGTCTATGTTTTTGATCCTGAGGGGCGCGCCCGCCTGCTGATAAGGCCGGAAGATTCAAACGAAGCGGTGGCAAACGCTGTGCTGCCTCTGCTGAATTCGGCAGGATGACTTTCATGCCGGCCCACAGCCTGTGTCAAACCTGCGTTAGAAATGGGGAAAACCCATGATGTGGCTACAGTGGCTCATCCCTTGGGAAGCATCGGCGAGCATCCTGTTCGTCACTATCCTGACGGCAAGTCTATTTGTCAGGGGATGCCGAAAAATTAAGCAGTCTTTGCCGCAAAAAATAGCCTTTGGGGTTGGCCTGTTATCGATGTACGCCGTTACCCAGACCCAAGCGGACTATTTCGCCGAGCATGAATTTTTCGTCCATCAACTGCAAAATGCCGTGCTTCACCATATCGGGCCGTTTTTAATCGTACTGGCCGGACCGAAAGACACCCTGTTCGCCGGTTTACCCATCACCGGGAAACGGTTGATTGTCGGGCTTTCTCACTGGCTACCGGCTCAAGCCCTTGTTAAGCTGCTGTTTCATCCTGTCGCGGCCGTGTTGATGTTTGCGGGTTTGATCGTTTTTTGGCTACTGCCGTCCGTACACTTCATCGCGATGCTCGACTGGCGCTTATATCGGCTGATGAACTGGAGCATGGCGCTGAACGGCCTGATGTTTTGGGGAGCCGTACTGAATTCAAAGGCCGGGAGATCTGCCGGCTGCCGTATCGCAATGATGCTGGCCGTCATTCCGCCGCAAATTCTGATCGGCGCCATCATCTTTTTTACGGTGCGGGAGCTGTATCCGATTTATACCTTATGCGGACGGGCTTTCGCCGGCATCAGCTCGATCGCCGACCAACAGATCGGCGGTTTGATTCTCTGGACACAAGGAGCGATGATGGGTATCGCCGGCATATTGATCGTGATTCAACAGGAGCTGCGGCAATCGCCATCGGCTGTGGACACCCGCCTACCGGTAGAAAAAAGACCCGGCTTATAAACCCGCGAGACCGTTTCAGGGGCTCTTCCGTAGCGCGCTTCGCAACGAAGCCACCTGACGTTCCGTGACCGGAGAGGCGGTATTGCCCCAGGTGTTACGAATAAAACTCAGCACCTCGGCGATCTGCCGGTCGGTGAATTTTTTTGCGAAACTCGGCATTTTATGCGGCTTTAGGCCGGCGCCCTTCTCCGCAGTCTTGCCGCCCTCGAGTAGCAGCCTGATCAGCGACGTCGCGTTTTCGGCAAGAACGATAGAATTGCCGGCGAGTTTCGGAAACTTGTCGGGTTCGCCATCGCCGGTTATCCGGTGGCATTTCGCACAGTGTGATTCATAGAGCCCCGCTCCGGGACGCTCGACGGCTCCGCTCACCAAGGCCGACTGCTTGACGGCAACATCCGGTTTATCGGGCTGATAGGACGCTTTTTCGCCGTGCGCGGACAGCCACTTTAGGTAATGAGCGATCGCTTGCAAATCGTCATCACGCAAATATTGCATGCTGTTTTCGATCACATCGGTCATGCTGCCAAATGCGGCAATCCCCGCGCCGTGTCCGGTTTTCAGGAAGCGTGCTATGTCGGCTTCCTGCCATCGTTCCAAGCCGGAAGCAGGATCCCCTCTCAGGTTCGCCGCGAACCAGTTGTCCACCAAAGCCCCGCTTAAATACTTGGGCGATGCTTCCGAATAGGCAGTTTCCTGGAAGGCAAGTCCGCGCGGAGTATGGCAGGCGCCGCAATGGCCGAGCGATTGCACCAGATAGGCGCCGCGATTCCACTCTGCATCGCGATCATCCAGCGGTTTGAAGCGCTCGTGCTTAACGAAAGCCAAATCCCAGAAAAACAGACTGAAACGTATGTTGAACGGGAAGGGCAGCCGGGTTTCCGGCGGATTGTGATTGACCGGCGCCACTTCATGCATGAAATAGTCGTAAAGGGCCCGCATGTCCTCGTCGGTAATCGCCGTGAACGACGGATAAGGCATCGCGGGATAGAGGCGCCTGCCATCCTTGGCAATGCCGTTGCGGACGGCGCGCATGAAATCGTCCAAAGTATACTTGCCGATGCCATGAATAGGGTTCGGCGTAATATTCGTCGAATAAATGATGCCGAAAGGCGAATTGATCGGCAGTCCTCCGGCAAACGGCGCCTCTTTCGGTCCGGCCGTATGACAGGCGATACAGTCTCCTGCCCTGGCCAAATAGGCGCCTCGGCTGATGTTCGAGGAATCGGCCGGCGACGCCATGGCAACGCCGTAGAACAGCGTCGTTCCGGCAACGGTTGCCGCCCATTTTAACGAAGTGATGAGACGTGATTTGAATGGCATGACGCTAGTACCATGAACTGCAAAGCGGTACGAAGAGCAGGGCGCACGCGTTAAAGACAACCGCAATGAGGAAAATAAAGCTCGACATCAGGCTAAGCTTAACTAAAAAGCGGCTCCGGTTCTTGTTCGACTCGACGGAAAAGCCCACGGCCTCGGACGGCCGGCGCGCTATCAGCCGCCACGAGTCCCAGGCAACGAACCCCGACAGCAGCGCGACGACGAGGCAAATGAGACTGACTGCTGCCAATACGCCAGGCAATCCTTCCCAGATCGGCTTGGATAACGGCGCCTGATAGGGATAACAGGCATGCGCGACAAGCGGCTCGCTCAACATCAGTTGCGCCAGCCACGCGGACGGAGCGCCGAACAACCCCAGCAGGGTGCGCATCGCGCCGAACCGGCCGCGGCGGACATCTGTTGGGGCGATTGACGGATCGAATTCTGGCACTGGACTCATAGCTTCTACTACAGATAAGGCAACAGATACAGGGTTGAAAATACGAACAGCCAGACCATATCGACAAAATGCCAGTACAATCCTCCGACCGTCACCGCGGCATACTGTCTGTGATCGAAATAACCGAGCGCGATCCAGATCAGCAGCAGCATCAAAATGACGAGCCCGACCAGCACGTGCAGCAGGTGAAAGCCAGTAATCGTGAAATACAGCGAACCATAGAGATGAGATGTCATATCGTAAGGTTTTTTGTGCCATTCGCTAAGCTGTATCAGCACGAAGCACGCGCCCAGCACGGTCGCCATTGTCATAAACGCAAGGCTCCAGCGCGGCTGTCTGAAGCGCAGATAACATTCGCTCGCCCAAACGAACAGGCTGCTGGTCAGCAATATCAGCGTATTGACACCGGGAATCAGCAAACTGGGCAAGCCTTCGGGCGGCCAATGTTGTTCGGTTTGAGAGGCCAGATAGAAATAGGTAAACAGCAAGTAGCCGAACAGCGACGCTTCGGTCACGATCAGCGCCACCATGCCCCACCAGCCGCCCGAACGCTTGCCTGCGCTTCCCACCGGCAAGGGTTTGTCCGCCGAAGTCGTCTCAATCATGATTTTTCTCCCTCATGGGCTCGCGCCTCGGCACACGCTGAGCCAGACTCGTTCTCGGCCACATCCAGACCGTCAACGCCAAACCGGCAGCGAGCGTCATTAGCAAGGTAAACTGTCGCCAATCCAGCAGTAAGCCGGCAAAAGCCAGTGTGCTAGCCAGTCCCAGAAAAAACGGCGTATAGGAGTCATCCGGCATCTTCAGTATAACGTCCGGTTTGGCATCGAGCGGCGTCGTACCAAGCGTTTCCCGTCCTTGCATCAATAAATAGCCTTCCAGAAGACTGGAACGTCGTTCGCCTTCATCGAGCCGGTCTTCCCATAACGGATGCCGACTGGCGATTAACGGGATCACCGCGAAGTTGTAGGGCGGCGGCGGAGAAGGGATTGCCCATTCCAATGTGGATGCATCCCAGGGATTCTGCGCCGCCAAGGCGCCGCGCCTCAGGCTGATAACCAAATTGACCAAAAAGATCAGAATGCCCGACGCAAAAATGAATGATCCGATCGATGTGATCAGATTGACGGTATTCCAGCCCATGTTCGGCGCATAGGTATAAATCCGCCGCGGCATGCCCAAGAGGCCTGCCAGATGCATCGGAAAAAAGCCCAGATTGAAACCGATAAACATGACCCAGAAGCTCCATTTTCCCCAGGTTTCATTCATCATGCGGCCGAAAAATTTCGGAAACCAGTAATAGATTCCGCCCACCACCGGAAATACATTGATACCGAGCAAAACGTAGTGCAAATGAGCAACGACGAAGTACGTTTCGTTCAGTTGAAAATCAAAAGGAACCGCCGCCGTCATCACGCCGGAAAGCCCCCCGACCACAAACAGGAGGACAAAACCCGCAAAAAACAGAAACGGCGTGCTGAATACCGGGCGTCCGAGCCAGATCGTCGCGATCCAAGCAAATACCGCCACCGCACTCGGAATCGAAATCACCATGCTGGTCGCCCCGAAAAACGACAGTGCGAGCGTCGGCAGGCCGGTCGCGAACATATGGTGGATCCAGACGCCGAAACCGAGCAGCATCGTTGCCATCGTCGACAGCGCTACGGCCGAATAACCCACGAGCGGACGGCGGCAAAAAGTCGGCAGTGCGTCGGAGACAATTCCCATGGCGGGAAGCACGACCGCATAAACCCACGGATGGCCGAACATCCAGAATAAGTGCTGCCACAGCATGGGTTTGCCGCCGTTGATCGCATCGAAGAAATGCGTACTCGCGTTCCGGTCCAGCCACAAGAGAAAAAAAGCGAGACTGGCCGAGGGAACCGCGAACACGTTGGCGACCGAAGCCGTCAGCGTCCCCCATACCAGGATAGGCACCTTGTCGATCGACATGCCGGGCGCGCGCATGCGGAATAGCGTGACGATAAAATTGATCGCGCCGACGGTGGTCGAAATGCCGAGCAGCACCATCCCGAGCGCATAGACGTCGATATTGGGCCCGGTGTTGAATTCCAGTCCGGTGAACGGCACATAGTTGAACCAGCCAGCATTCGGTCCTTCCCCCAGGGGAAAGCTGGCGTAGAGAAAGATGCCGGCAAACAGGAATAGCCAGTAAGAAAGCGCATTCAGCCGCGGAAACGCCATGTCTCGAGAACCCAGCATGAGTGGCCATAGGTAGTTCGAAAACCCGGACAGCACCGGCAGCGAGTACAGGAAAATCATCGTCACGCCGTGCATCGTGAAGAGCTGATTGTACTGCTCGGGCGTCAAGAGAGTCTGCTCCGGGCGCGCAAGTTGCAGGCGCATGATCAAGGCTTCGATACCGCCCATCAGCAAAAAAATGAAGGCGGTGACAAGGTAGCGCAGACCGATTTCTTTATGGTCAACCGTCGACAGCCAGCCGCGCCAACCGGGCGCCGATTCCCAAATCTCGGCGAGCCGCATTTCGGCGGCCGAGCCGATAGGCGCGGAGCCCACTTCGGGCACGCGGGAGAGCCTCGGTTCGGGCGTGCTTTCCACTGCGTCTTTCATGGGCGGCGCTCCTAATTGAGTGTCGATAAAAATGCCGACAGCGCGGCGATTTCGCTGGATGATAACTCAAAACCGGGCATTCGATCTCCCGGTTTGAGCTTCTGAACATGCATAATCCATTCGACCTGATGTTCGGGCGTATTGGTCAATAAACCGGCCGCGATCAGGCGGCGGGAATTCAAATGCGTCAAATCGGGGGCATGTGCGCCTGCCGCGCCGATCCCCCTAACCGAATGGCAGCCGGCGCAGCGCTCGATAAAAAAGTGTTGTCCCGCAACGGCGTCGGCAGCGGAAGCCGGAATTACGGCTCTGCGCTGCTCGTCTTGCCACGCCCGGAAATCGGCCGGGCTTTGCGCCACAACCTCAAACCCCATATGCGCATGCTGCAGGCCGCAATATTGCGTGCATTGCCCGCGATAGATGCCTTCCACTTCGGCCTCGAGCCATTGCTCATTGGCCTGGCCGGGTATCATTTGTGTTTTCCCCGCCAGCATCGGGACCCAAAAAGCGTGAATCACATCCGCGCTTTTCAGCTTGACCAGAACAGGCAAGCCGATCGGGATATGAATTTCGTTGGCGGTCACAAAACGGCGGGCAGGATCGTTATCCTCGTATTCGACTTTCCACCACCAGTCATAACCCGTCACCGTCACCGTCAACGCCGGAGTGCGAGCAGGCCTGGAGATCGTATTCAGCGTAATCAGCACATAGACGGCGAGCGCGAACAAGATGCAAGTGGAAACTCCGGTTCCGATATAAATCCATCGCATTCCCTGATTGTCGCGGCCGATTGAAGCGGGCTCATCAACGGCTCGTTTTCGGAAGAGCGCGCCTGCCAACAGCAGCGCGATGATTAGGAAAACCGCAACCGCAATAGCCGCGAAGACCCATCCCAAATACATCGTGGGCGTGGAGGCCGGGCCGTAACTATGAAGAAAATAGTTAAGCGGAGCAGCTTCTGTTTCCGCCTCTGCGGCCGAGCTTAACATGGCCGCAGAGACCATTGAAAAAAAAGCGCTCCCGACCGCGGCGCAGTGTCGACATCTCAAACCGGAATCGTTCATTGGCGCCAATGGAATGATGGGAGATTTTGCTATTCGGCAGACAACTGCCTCTTGTGTGGGTGTGACCTAAATTAATACAAATTTATCCTTCGGCTTCAAAAATTTTATATCGTTGCGGACTCTCCGAGTCGTTGCGTGAAGCAACACCTTCAAAGAACGCTTTGGGGGTTTTGCGGATGCCGATCAGATTTTTTCCTTCGAATAGAACCACATCTGGTAAATGCTGACCACGATTTGCATGCCCATCGAGATGCCCATCAACGCGCCGCTGGCCACGACCACGTAGGCAAAAGCGGGAAAGGATTTGGTAATGAACCACGACATCACATCCAACAGCATCGCGGCAAAAGGAATCACGACCGCGATTCTTTTTACAATCACGTTCATATCGCATAAAAGAAATATCTTGCCGATAAAGTACAGAATGAATGCGATACCGAACAGATGGATATGGGAAACCCGGATCAGAAAAGGCACCGTCGCGCCGCCGGCATGGGCAACTTGCGACACGCCCGCGAAGTTTGTCAGATCAGGTAAGGATGGATTGATGGCCGGCGTATGACAAGTTATGCAATCGCGGTTCAGGATCGGCGCGATCCGTTCTTTATATTCCGCTTCCTCGGCGCCATTCTGTATCCATCTCAGAATAACATCCTTATCGCTTTTATATTTCAAGTTCGGCTCCATGATACCCTTGATCGCGGAACCCAGGCGGGTTTGGTTATGTGAGCCGTGATATGCGATCATCACGTCGTCAATTGATAGGCCGGCCTTGGTGTCGCGGCCTTGGTGCGTGTAATACATGTTCGCGAGAGCGACAATGTATCCGATTCCTATTGTCAATAAAAAAGCGGTATTCAGAATTCTTTCGCTGACCGAAATATCTCTGAAACGCCGATAAGTCCCTGAGCGCCGATCGCTTTCGGAACGACTACGATAAGACTCTCCCATGATGATCTCCGGATTGACGAATGTGCAGGTAAATTACGATTTTATACGAACAAAGCCATTCGCTGAACGAACAAAATTTGCCGCATGGATTTATAAATGAAAAATGAGCGCGTAAACAAATCAGCAGATCGCCCCGGCGGCAAAAACACTTTTGATGCCGGAACGATGGACGAAATGAAGGTTTAGAACATCAGCCAGCCGTTTAAAAATAGCGTGTTATTGCTGCTTGCGTTTCTGCCCGAACCATCATAGTTATACTCCGCGCCGTCAAATTTGGTGTAGGCGGCGTATTGCAAGGCGAAACGCAAATTTAACCACGGCGCGAGGGTCGAGTTGGATTTACCGAAAGGCACATAATCAAGTTCGGCGATAAAACCTTCGCTGTTCGGTTTATTGGCGGTGTTGCCCCCGTAAAGCAGCGGGTCGTACGAACCCGTGGTTCTGAAATAACCCAGATTTACGGTGTAGGTTTGATCGTAGGTATAGGAAGCATTCGAGTGCAATGAAAACAGCCGATTGTTTATATTCGCGTTATTGCCGAATTGATAGCCGGCCCCGAGCTTTTGATCTTCCCGGATGTAAGAGGCCTTGTATTCGAAGATATGCTTGCCGGAACCCAAAAATTGATAATTCGCATCGACGCCCAAGTCCGAATATTCGTTCATGCCGAACATATGATCACGCCCCGGTACAATATTGGCGCGCAAACCAAAGGTTCCCACCTGAAAATAATGACCGCCGATCTGATGCTGCAATGCGAGCCGCCAATAAGGCGCACCGCCGTCGATTTTGTCCGCGGTCGCCGATTCTGCGATGCCGACATTGCGCTGAAACTGCGTAGAAAAGGAAGCATAGGCGCCGGCTTCGAGATAGAGCAGATTATTCCACATCATGTAGGCTGTCGCGCCGCCTGAATTTTGGGCCAACGCACCCTCTATCAACGTTGATGCTCCGGGTGTGTTAGTGAGCGCGGATGACGTATAAGGATAGCTCCAAGTCGGGGTGGTGTTCCACAAATCTTGAACGGTAGGACCGTTGTTGAAGGACAGGCCGTAAACAAAATCCTGACCGACCAGTTGCGTCCGGTCCGCCAAACGGATATCGGTATTATCAAGCTCCAGAATACTTTCAATATTGTTATACGTTAATTGAACGAAAGCGCCCAGTTTGGAATAAACCTTGCCCGCATAAAATAGGCTGGCTTCATCGAAAGAGCCATTATTGTTGGTGTTGTAGCCGGGCGCGGGCGCTTCCGGCAACTTGTTATCCAGGTGCGTGAAAGAACCGACCACCATCGCGCTGATCGGCGGCAACTTCGAGTTGAAATCCGAGCCGGTGCTCATCGTATAGCCGTTCAGCTTGAAATCGCGTCCCATCGGGGTCAGATTCGGGCCGAACGATTGGGTATGACAACCGGAACACGATATTCCGGTTTGACGCGCAAAACTGGCTACCGCCAGAGCGTCATGAATGGTAAATATCGATGCTGTCGACAACAGCAATAATCCCATCAAAAATGAAGTTTTCACCTTAAAAAACTCAGTTCTTTTCACAGGCGACACGGATAGTCCTGCCATTAACCCCCCTTCAACAAAGTAATATCCAAATAAAAAAGACGCTTAAAGCTCCAAATCAGCCAGATGCAAATGCTTGCCAATCGCCCCGCAAGCTGAAAAATAGCACTCACGGCGTTATGCAGAATTAACAACCTACCTGATGGGCAGAGCCAAATCAGCTTGGCTAACCAATCCATTATTCATGCCAACTTTACTAAAAAGTAAAATAAAAATATAAGATACTGTTAAAACTAGAATAACCTTATTTTTAAAATGGGAATGCGAACAGCGCCGTAGAAAATTCAGCGGTTCAAATAAACCTTGTCGGTTTAAATGCACCCTTAGACTTTGCATTCATCGAAGGAATACACATAGCTAAATACCCAATGCCGTTAAGTTAAGAAGAAAGCTCCCTCTCCTGCTGGAGAGGGTTGGGGTGAGGAGGATCAAAAATAAGGAAAAATACTTTATTTTGACCCCCTCATCCCAGCCTTCTCCCGAAGGGAGAAGGAGCGAAGCTTCTCTTAACTTAATGGCATTGGCTAAATACCGGCCTCTCCGGCATTTTTTATTCCGCCTTGTTTGGGAAGCAGCCGAAAGAGCGACGGTATGTCAATTACACGGGATGGACAGCAAAAAAAGTTATAAATCCGGCTCAAAACCACCATATTGATGTGGTTATTTTCAACCATTACCCCTGAATATTCTTGCTCATTAAGCGGATGTTTTTTTTAAAAATAATATCTTTCAAACAGATATATCACTAAATCCTTATGGCACGATTTATGTACATCTTTGATGTCGGAAAATTATTTTCGACATCAATCATAAAATCGATAACAGGACATGTGATCGATACATTATTTTCACTATTTAGGAGAGACTTATGTTAAAGATCCTAGGCACATTCTTCATTGCTTCCGTTATGTCTTTTTCTTCGTTTGCAGCCTCGGAGCAAGCAGCTTCAAAACACGAAGAAGCCGCCAAAGCTCATGAGGAAGTTGTAAAGCACCATAAAGCGGCCGCTAAACAACACAAGGCCGGCAAACATGAAGAAGCGAAGACCCATGCTGAAAATGCCAGCAAAGCTTCAGAAGCCGCAAACGTGAAAACCAAGGAAGCCGCCGAACATTCCGCCAAGTAAATAAAAGCGCCCCCGGCTTCGCATTGTCGTTGCTGGGGGCTTTTTAGAAATACCCGGTAGCCGAGAGGGTGGGTGTGAGTGCGCAAGATGATGGTACAAGCAAGTTATACGGCAGACTTCGTTATAACCTTACCGGGCTAGTTTGCCGATGAACGTTCTGCCGATTTTGCGTTAAGACATGTGCGGTTACAAATAGCTCAACCAGGCAATATGCCGGTATCGTTGTTTGATCCGGACAAAGGCATGGCAGAGCGGATACAACAACACAATCACCGCTAACCAGACGCCGTAAACCACCGGCAAATCGTAGCCGTATTCGGGCGCGGGCGCTGCCGGAAAAGGATGAGCAGCGGAACCTGCGAACAGCCAAGCGACCGGCAGTCCCCTGAAATGCGTCACGGCCAGAGCCGCACCATGAATCAGATAAATATGCAGCAGATAAAAAAATAACGGCGCTTTGCCAACGGTCAGCAAAGGCAGCCGGATGCATTGCAGTTTGAGGCCCTCCAACAACGCCAGTCCGATAAACATTAAGCCCAGCGTCGTCAGCAAGTAGAGCAAGGAGGGCGGGTATTTTTGAAAATTCAGCATCGAAAACAGCGTAAACAGCCCGTTTTTTTGCGGCGCCCAGGGCTGCGGATCGCCGTACAGATTGCCAAGGCGCAACAGTAAAAACAGCGCGAGGCAAAACAGCCCCAGCCAGAATACGATCGTTTGCCGGTTTGGCTCGAGAAACACCGGCCCCAGACAATATCCCGCCGCCATCACGCCGATCCAGGGAATCAGCGGATAGTACAAATTCAAGGAATGGCCGGGCAAGTATTCGATCATTCCCGGCTCATGTAGAAAAATCCACAGCCAGCCCGAAACCTGGCTGTTATCGGCATGAATGCCGTCGAACGCATTATGGCCGGCGATCAACAACATGGCGAACCAGGCAACGACCCAACGCGGCAGCAAGACCAGAATGGCCAGTCCCAACATCGACCAGCCCAGCGCCCAGATCACCTGGCCAATCGCATAACTGTAATCCCAGTTGAACGTCCAGCCGAAACGAACCAGCGTCAATTCCAAGACGATCAACCATAACCCGCGGCTTGCCAGGTAAACGGAGAGCTGTCCTTGTGTCAGGTTCTTGCGGTGGGTGGACAAAAACGCGCCGGCGCCGGCCAATAACATAAAGGTCGGCGCGCAGAGGTGAGTGATCCAGCGCGTCAGAAAATACGCGGCGCTGGTCCGGCTCAGATCGACCGGATCAAACTGCGCATTCGTGAAATAATCGCGGGTATGGTCCAATGCCATCAAAACCATCACAAATCCGCGCATCATGTCGATCGATTCCAGGCGGTGCATCGTAGGATTCATTCGCTTACCCCTTCAAGCAATGGTGCGGATGGTCGGCCGAGGATTCGTAATCATACGAATATCCAGCGCCGAGCCGGCCTGATATGGTATCAAAGTTTGCTATTTTAGAGTCTCGTTCAATGCATAAAATAATAATCGCCGCCGTTGTTTTAATGGCGTTAGCCGCCTTGTCTGCCTGGGGAATCCTCTCGGCTGCCACGCCCACGGAACTGGAAAGCCGGGTTGTCGAACTGGAGTCCGAGCTGACCCAACTGAAGGAAAAGGTCGGCGCGCTGGAATCGAAATATCATTTCGAGGCGCCGATTCTGGTCGACGCAAACGGCCAGATCATCGGCACCGTGGTGCGCGAACAAAGCGATCGAGTCAACATGCTCAGCACGCAGGGCTATGCGTTTTCGCTCGACCATGAAGGCAACATCACGCCTAAAATCGTCAGCTATGCGAATCCGGCCTGCGACGGCGAAATGTACGTTGCCCAGCAATCCGAGGCGATGATGGCGAACGGAGAGGAAAACAGCGCCGTGCCCGGCGAAGTGTTTAGTTCGGGCGGTAACAATCTGACCGCGAGCGATGAGCTGTATTACGTGCCTTTCAACAGCAAAAACACGAAAATTTTAGAAAGTTACTATAAGGCCCAGGCATCCTGTAGCTTTGGCGGCGAAGTGACGGCTTATCCGGTCTACCTCAACGATCCCGCAATCACCGATGTCGAGCGTATCGATTATGCGCTGCCTCTGCATCTTACGGTGCCGCAGTGATCTAGGATTTTACCGCGCTGACCAACGCATTGACGCCGTCCCGGAAATGCACACGGATGTCTTGGAAACCGATCCCTGTCATTGCTTCCAGCGCAGGCCCGAGGCGCATGATGTGCTCCTCGGATTCATCGCTAAACAGGTGCACTATCCACTGCTCCAGAAGATCGATTCGGTTCATTTCGCTAAAAACACGGAAATAGTCCTTGACCTCTTGCTGAGTGTTTTTGAGATGCTCGGCCGCATCGTCGACCGCATAACGGTCGCCGTTCACGAAAAGGCCGCCCGGTTTAAGCACGCGCAACACTTCCTTTAGCACCCGCTGCCGGTAGCCGAGCAGAAAATTATGCAGCGTGTAAGCACTGGCGACGATGTCGACCGAAGCATCCGGAATTTCCTGCAAATACGACAGCGCATCGTTTTCGATCAAACGAAGCCGCTTCATCGCCAACGCCGCAGTCAAATTTTGACGCGCCTGCGACAACATCGCGGTTGCATTATCGACACTTTCGATAAGCACATCCTCGCGACCGGCCAACAGGCAGGCAGTGGTGATACCGGTGCCGCAGCCGATTTCGAGCAGATTCAATTGCTCCGCAGGATACGGCGGGGTCCAGTTCGCTACAAATTTACCGACACGCTGACTGATCTCCGCTGCTGGCGGACAAATCCGCATCAGCATTTCGTATTCCTCGGCAATCGCTCCTTCAAATAAAAGCTCTGCGGTATGTTCTGAAATCATCGTTTTAAAGCGGCTCGGATGGAATGATTTATAAAATGGCTAACCAAGATTTGCAAAAACTCTACTGCGTGCCGATTGTTTTGTCAAACAGGCGCCAAACGATCCGTTGTTCGCTATAGGTCGTATGAGAGACCTATCCATCCGCTTCGGCGCGTTGCCGATCAACAAATGGCTCCATCTCGGGAAAACGCTGCTGAGCGTTGAGGCGTTAAACGTTTCGAACCGCGCGGTGCCGATTTTGTCGACGCATTCATCAAAACGGAGCCGTCCACCAGTACGAACACGGCAGCGAAGTCATGGGGCTAACAATCCGCTGTGTCTGTTTCATTGTTCGCGATGCCAAATAAGGCTTGGCTAGCGTGCCGGTCGGCGCATTCGACGACCGGCGCGTTGTTGATGTCGTCAACCTGATAAAAAGCGAGAGCCCGCTGTATCTGGTGCCGGTGGGTTATTCGGTGGAATAACCCATATTCTTTTAGAGTGACGGCGGAACGATAGGCCTCTCTGTAATTTTTCAGGACAAGTCCAAACTCTTCAATTACCTCTTTGTGTAATTTGATTTACGGTTCCGCCAATGGTGATGAGGTGCTTAAGGCACTGCTCGATGGTATCGAAGTCATGCTGTCTCTCAGACCGATGCGCTGATGCTTCACGGCGATTTTGATCTTGCCGGGCAAAGTCCAATGCACTTAATCTCAAAACCGGAGTCTATGGCATCGCCGCACTTGTTGCGCCGCCTCTCTATAACCCGGCCGTTCGTTTTATAGCCGTGGACAATAGCCGTTACTGTAAAATAAAAAGGCGCAAATCCAAAACCGTTCGCGCCTTTGACTCTAAACCTTTATTTACCCTTTCGGAACAATACCTTGATATCCACCGCAAACATCACCATGCAATTCGGGGCCAAGCCCCTGTTTGAAAACGTCTCCGTCAAATTCGGCGACGGCAACCGTTACGGCCTGATAGGCGCCAACGGCTGCGGCAAATCCACTTTTATGAAAATATTGAGCGGCGACCTTGAGCCATCGGCCGGAAACGTCAGTATCGGCCCCGATGAAAGGCTGGGCATTTTACGCCAGGACCAATTCGCCTATGAAGAATTCAGCGTCATCGACACTGTCATCATGGGGCATAAGGAACTCTGGCAAATCAAAAAGGAACGCGACCGCATCTACGCGCTGCCGGAAATGACCGAAATGGACGGCTTGCAGGTCGCCGACCTGGAGATCGAGTTTGCCGAAATGGACGGCTACACCGCCGAAGCCCGCGCCGGCGAATTGCTGTTGGGCCTGGAAATACCGAGGGAACAGCATTACGGCCTGATGAGCGCCGTCGCTCCAGGCTGGAAATTACGAGTATTATTGGCGCAGGCGCTGTTTGCCAATCCCGATATCATGTTGCTGGACGAACCGACCAACAACCTTGACATCAATACCATTCGCTGGCTGGAAAGCGTGCTCAACGAACGCAACAGCACGATGATCATCATCTCGCATGACCGGCATTTTTTGAACAGCGTCTGCACCCACATGGCGGATATGGATTATGGCGAATTGCGCGTTTATCCGGGCAACTACGACGATTACATGACCGCTTCAACGCAAGCCCGCGAACAATTGCTGGCGGGCAACGCCAAGAAAAAAGCGCAGATTGCCGAACTGCAAACCTTCGTCAGCCGCTTTTCGGCGAATGCATCCAAAGCCAAGCAAGCGACATCGCGCGCCAGACAGCTCGAAAAAATCAAGCTCGACGAAGTCAAGCCTTCAAGCCGGGTCAATCCGTTTATCCGCTTCGATCAAACCAAAAAATTGCATCGTTTAGCGCTGGAAGTCGAAGGTTTGAGCAAAGGTTTTAGCGAGAAACCGCTGTTCAAAGACTTGAATCTGATGGTCGCGGTAGGCGAGCGGGTTGCAGTGATCGGCCCGAACGGTATCGGTAAATCGACCCTATTGCGCACATTGGTCGGCGATTTAAGGCCGGAGGCCGGCATCGTCAAATGGTCGGAAAACTCGGAAGTGGGCTACTATGCCCAGGATCATGCCGAAGACTTTGCCGAAAACATATCCCTCATCGAATGGATGGGCCAATGGCGCAAGGAAACCGACGACGATCAAACGATACGCGCCACCCTGGGCCGCTTATTGTTCTCGCAGGACGAGATCAATAAACCGGTCAAAGTGCTTTCCGGAGGCGAACAGGGGCGCATGCTGTTCGGTAAATTGATTTTGCAAAAAAATAACATCATGGTGCTGGACGAGCCGACCAACCACCTTGACATGGAATCCATCGAATCGCTGAATACGGCACTGGAAAACTATCCCGGCACCCTGATATTCGTCAGCCATGATCGGGAGTTCGTATCATCGCTGGCGACCAGGATCATAGAATTAACGCCGGCTGGCATCGTCGATTTCAATGGCAATTATGAAGACTATCTAGCCAGCCAAAATCTGGCGTAGTATCCTGAGTTGAATGGGAGCCGACATTCAGTTGAGCAATGTCGGCATATCCGTGAACGTCAGCTTTATCCACCCGATCTGCCTGCCGTTCCTGCCGTTATGCCGCTTTTGAATTGTCGGCTTCTATGCTGGAGCAGGCGCTCGCTCTTTTGGTAGGTAGGCTGTTTTGGTTCATTTGAAGCTCGGTAAATTCGCTGGATATCCCGAAATCCTACCCCATTTTCTAAAATTCCGACATCCGGGATTATAATTTCCAAAAAACAATTATCAGTGCCTTTGCGGCGTTTAACATCGGCCTGTTTTTATATAAGGGGGAGTCTATGAGCAATTTTCCCGAATTCGACGAAGTTCATGTCATTTCGGATATTCATATGGGTGGCAAGCCGGGTTTTCAGATTCTGCGGGAGACCCAGCGTCTTGCCAACTTCATCGACTGGGTCAGCCGCCAAAGACCGGACGGTCGTATAGCGCTGGTTTTGAACGGCGATGTTTTCGACACGCTCGCCGAAGACATTCACGGCTACGTCGCCGTCGATGAGGCCGTTGCCACGGTGCAACGCATCATGGACGACCCGTCGTTTTCTACCATTTGGAAATCGCTCGCGGATTTTGTCAAATTGGAAGGCCGCGCGCTGGTCATTGTAATCGGTAATCACGATATCGAGATTTCGTTTCCGACTGTCCAGCGATTGATGGTTTTGCGCTTGGCAGGGAACGATCTGAAGGCCCGTGCGCGTATCGAATTTTCCACGACCGGAGCAGGCTTTACTTGTTTCGTCGGCAACTCGTGCGTTTATTGTACCCACGGCAACGAGGTGGATGCCTGGAATTACAACCGTTACGAAGATCTGGCGAAGGTCGGACGACGATTAAATGCAGGCCGCTCGCTCGAACCCAGCGAATGGTTTCCGAATGCCGGGACGCGCATGGTCAAGGAAGTCATGAACGATGTGAAGCGCAAATTTGCCTGGATCGATCTTCTGAAACCGGAAACTTCAGCCGCAATCGGCGCTTTGTTGGTGCTGGATCCTTCGCAAGTGAAAAAAATAGGCCATCTGCTATCGATTGTCGGCGAAAAGGTGCAAGGCCAGAAACAGGCTGATCAACGCCTGTCGGCAGAAGGTTTTCAGCCTCCGGAACAGAATGTTGCCGTACCGTTTAACGTCGAGCGTTTATTGGGAACGAATCTTAAAGACGGCGTGCTAGGCGTCGATGTAACTGGCGGACGCAGCGCCGACGATATGTTACTGAATGCGGAAGAACACTTTAACAGTAAAGAGGCATTTGCCGCTGAGGCGGACAGCACCTTAGGGACGCCGCAATTAATTTGGGACCGCTTGACCGGCTGGATTACCGGCGTCGGCAAGGACGAAGCGCTCCGACGCGCAATGCTGGATTGGCTGGCGAAGGATAAAACCTTCGATATTAACGACCAAGATGACACCTTTAAGCAGGTCACCGCCGCCGTCGGGCCCTCCATCGACTTCATCATCACCGGACACACCCATCTTGAACGCGCCGTACAAATAGGCGCCGGACGTTACTATTTTAACTGCGGCACCTGGATTCGCCTGTTGCAGTTTACCCAGGATATGCTTAAAGATACGGCGTCGTTTAAGCCGATTTACGATGTGCTCATCAATGGCAAAATGGAAACCATCGATAATGCCGAATTTAAGGGCAAACCGTTCGTCATGGATCAGACCAGCGCCGTTTCAATCAAGGAAGAAGGCGGCAAAGTGGTAGGCCGGCTAACCCACGTGGTCGGAGACGGTTCTGGAGAACCCTTTGAAATAAAAAAATTCCCGGAGTAGTGTTATGAATGCTAACCCCAGCAAGGCAATCCAGAAAGTCAAACTTGAATTTCTAAGGCCAGGACCGCCGCACAACCAATTGCTATCGCCGCTTACGCCTTACATAGCCTTATGCGGCGAGGATGGGCCGGTGACGGTCCAGATGCCTTTTGAACACCGTCAATTACTGATGCGTCTGCGCAGATTACGCTACGACTCCGATAAAAACCCGGCGCAGGACGAACAGCGCCAGGCCGAAGTCCGCGATATGGGCGAAGCGATCGGGAGGGTCTTCAGCCAGGTTCCGGCACTACTATCGGAGTTGGGCAGCGTCTTTGGGGAAGCCGGCAAGCTTGTGCACTTATCCCTTTCCCTATCGGCCTTTGAATTGGGCCTGATTCCGTTCGAGCTTGCCGTCGGCATGGATGGTTTTCCGGGTTCCGGCTCTCCGCTCTTTTTGCAAACGCGTATGCCCATCACCATCACCCGTGAAGTTCGCCGAGGCTCTCCTTTGCCCATCAAATGGGACCGCCCAGTGCGCATCCTTTTTGCGTTCGCCGAACCGGAGGGGCTAAATGTACCGGCCCAGGCACACTTGAATGCGCTGCGAATGGCCATTGAGCCCTGGGTCAAAGTTAGAAATCCAGGCCAGAGCAAAGAACGCGTCCAGGACGTGAAAAAAATACTGACCGTTCTGCCGAACGCCAGCTTGAAACAAATTCGCGAGGCCTGTGCTTCGACCGAATACACGCACGTTCACATTTTGGCGCATGGCGCTCCCTTGGAAAATTCCGGCGATAAACGCTATGGTGTCGCATTATGTAATGAACTCGATGGCAGCAAAGACATCGTTGACGGCGAACGTCTTGCTATTGCCTTAACGGCGCGCGACGCTTCGGGAAAGATGAAATTTTGCCCAACGATGGTAACGCTGGCTACCTGCGATTCAGGCAATATCGAATCGGTGCTGACACCCGGCGGCAGCATTGCCCATGAACTGCATGCGGCAGGAATTCCCTGGGTCATTGCGTCTCAATTTCCTCTGTGGATGCGCGCTTCGGCCATTGCCGCCGAAGTGCTTTACCATCGCCTGTTGAATGGCGCCGATCCGCGCTGGGTCATCTATGAACTGCGCCAGCGCTTGCGAACCGAATCATTCGGTACCCACGACTGGGCCAGTATTGTCGCCTACGCAACCGTTCCAGCCGACTTTGAACAACAAGTCGATGCATTCCGGGACAAACAGATACGCGCAAAATTTGAAATCAAATTCGATCGCATCGACGAACTTGTCGGTGCCAATGAGGATATCGAAACGACTGCTCTAGCCCCGATCGCTTGCGGCGGTGAAGTCCAATCGCTGTGCAAATCGATTCGGGCCGATCTAAAAGCATGGCGCGAAGAACCGGAAGCCGTCGTCTCTTCCAAGATCAAATCCGAGCGTCTCGGCATGAGCGCCGCCAGCGAAAAACGTATCGGTATCGCATACTCCCTGTTTGCCGATAGTCAATCCGACGACTCCAGTAAAAATAAAAACAGGGAGGAGAGCAAGAAAGCCTATGAAGCGTCTCGTGAGTTCTATCGTGAAGCTCTGGAAACCGAGCCACACAACTATTGGGTTATAACCCAATATCTTTCGATTACAGCGACGCCGGCTTTAGCCGACGAACCGGCATTTAAAGCGTTATCAAAAAATTACGGATTGTGGTGGGGCGCCGCCCGGCAAATTACGGAGTGGCAGATGCGCCAATCAACCGGAGAAAGCAGGGCGTGGTCGTTGGCAACGCTCGCCGAACTGGCATTGCTCGGGATTGCTTACGGCGGAGCAGGATACAGCCAGAAACAAGCCAAAGAGGAAATAACACGATATTGTAAAGAGATGCGCGCGCTGATGGGCCCCGATGCGTTTCCAATCTTTTCGACACGAAGACAATTCAGGCGCTACATTAGGCATTGGCCACGAGATCAGTGGAACGAAATTCCTCAGGCGGCATTACAGGCATTGGGTAATAACTCGATGGAAGAGAAGTAAAAAGCAGCTAAATCGTTAGAAGAAAAAGCACAAACTCACGGAGTATTTCAGGTCTTGAAAATCACGGTTATGTGATTTTCAAGACCTCTGCTTCCTTCATGAACTCAGTTCGATGGATTGGGTACGAATAGCACCAACCTACCCGGCATAGCCGTCCAAGCCCATTTGGGCTCACCAATTGCTGATCCATCCACTTAGAGCCTATCCCAGCGCCCGTAGCTCGCCAGGTGATGATGCCGCAGGCTAGGCGGAGCATAGCCAGATAAGACTCGGCCCGTTTTTCCCAGCGGACCAGAATCCGACTGAACCGATTCATCCACCTAACAGTTATATGATTCCGTACATCTTCGAAAATAGGGCAGACCTATTGATTTAATTGGTTGACCTCATTGACTCCCCACGGGAGACGCCTGAACAGAGGAACCCTGTTCGACTCTTATTTCGCCGGCGAAATAGTGACTTTTTTGAGGTTCCGGCAAGTATCCTTGGAATCTTCGCAACGGGTGAACTCGTGCGTGTTCTTGTCTACGCAAATCCGCACTTCGTCCAGCGTTTTGCTGCTGCGTTTCGGTCCGCTCTCGGTGCAGGATAAATAGATTTCATCAGCGTCGAGCCCCGGGTTGTTCTCTATGAACAGTGCTTCGATCTTGTCAGCCTTAGGCGCACCGGAAAGGTGCGGAAATTTCAGCTTGCCGAAAATATCTCCGGCCAAGTCGAAATAGGCGCTCCGGGCAAGACCACTGCATGTGCCATGCTTGTCCCACTCATGCTGGATCAGAAAATCCGATGGCATGAACGCGTAGATTTTCTGTTTATCGATCTCATCGGCTTGGCCGCCGTTTTTACAGCTTTGTGGCCCGCCGCTTCCGCATTCTGGCCACAAGCCGTGTACGATGAATTCGCGATGCTGTTTGCATTGTGGTTCGTTCTTCTCGCCGGGATGAGAACGGCAGAACTCCGGTGACCACGACAAACTCAACACATAGTATTTGAACTGGCCGGCGGTATTATCATCGCAGGCCTGTTCGTCTTGCGTGGTCCAGTCGGCTGTAGCAAGGTTGGAAGCCAAAACCAGGGTTGCGAGTAGAAATAGTCGAATCGTCTTCATTTCTGTATCCTTCATTGTGTTTGAAAAGAACTAAATTCACCTCAATTGGAAACATGGTTCGACAGGGCGCGCGTATTAATGCAAGACCTGCCCCTTTCCTTCTTTCGGCTGCCAGCAGGCGCTAAGCCTGAGCGTCAGTGAATCGGCAATCGTTATGGTGTAACGACTGATTGAAAGCTTCGCTTTAGAGAATTAGCTCGGCAACCTCTACCCGAAGTAGCGAGCGTACATTTTCAATTTGGTTTGCAATCATAGAAGTAGAAGAGCCGGCAAATAACAGACCCACTGCAACGTTATCTAACGTCATAACCAGTGAACCCGAATCGCCTCCCGCGGACATATTAGTGGTGACGATTTGGTCTTTAAAGCGCGCCAATCTGCCTCCACCGTAGCCGACATCGATCGTCGCGTTAACGGCCGTGATTCTTCCGCTTGTAAAGTTGGTGGTACGCCCGGTCTTTTTCACCACGGTTCCGACAGTGACGCTTGCCTTACGGCGCCAACCCCGCACATAACCGCTCCAATAAATTTCCCGGTTCAGATCGTGGAACTGGCCTTCGGCAATGGCGCAATCCACAAGATTATTTTGGCTTGCCAGCGGCGAGGGCGGATTAAAGGTGATCGGAACATAGCGGCTCAGGGTGGCAATGCGATCTGCGGGATCGACGCCGCCATCGTAGGGGCCCGGCTGAAGAACGGCATCGCCAATCGAGCCTGCATTGCTGTTGGCAAGAACATGGTTATTGCTGAGGATATAGAATTTCGGCGGAATGCCGACACCGTGGCTGGGCGGATTAGTGGAGCCACCGGGCAATATGTCGTAAACGCAAGTCGCGATTGTTCCTGCCGTGATATCTTTATGCCCCACGCTGTATCCGCCCTGCGCCGGACGGATACGTTTGCCGAGGGTCTGGATGCCCGCGCCGGACGATTCGCAGCCACCGGCAAATACATGTCCTACGGCAAGAACATCGGTCTGCATCTCGCCGAGCTTTGCCGGCACCATATTTGCTGGAGCAATCTGGTCCTTCTCCTGCTTGTGGGTGACCAGCACCAGCAAAGCCGGCTCGCCTGTGGGCTGTCCATTCTTCCATTTAATTCCCTCAGCCAAACCGATGACATTGGCAGGAGGTTTTTCCAGGAAACTTTCAACGACAGCGCTATGCGCCTTACAGGTTTCCTCCCTCGCTTTTTCCGATAGCACCAACCTGGTTTCGAATTGTTTTACCGTAGCCATGATATTCTCCTTTCTCGGGTTGTTATCAGATTTGGGATGTAACGAGACCGATTTCTTCGACATCGGTTTCATACCCCTCAAGCCCTTTCGGGATAATTTGATTCGCTTTCAATGCCGATTCCGGGACTTTATGGGTCACGAAAACCTTGATAACTTCAGCATCTCCTTTTTTACCTATTCCTATTCCGACGACGTTAGGGATCTGCATGATTTTATCTTCGTGCTTTTGTAACACTGATTGAATTTTCACCTTTCACCTCATTGGCGGTAGGAGACAGACAAAGGATTATTCGCTATTCCGTCTCGAAACTCATGCGCTCAGATTTTGAAAAACAGCATCGTTAAAAAGTTTTGATCGGAAATCATCCGCAACACAAAATGGTTTGTGATAATGCAGATTTTGACTTGGTATCGTCTTTTTGCGCAAGTTTCGAGCTCAATTAAATCTCCTCGAGTTCCGGCAATACATAAGGAAGCATACTGAATCCTTGTATTAAAGTCATGACCCAAATGGGTCAAAATAAAAGCAATCGCGCCAAGACGCCAAGCACCATCACGCGCCACAAAACCTGGCGCGGAGCCGGGTTTGCCGCCAAGGGCTGGGCTTGAATATTAGCTGTCCGATAAACTTGCCGGCACTCTTCAGCCAAATACGCGGCGCGAATGTATTTGCAGAATACATAACTTCATACTCGTCGATTTTTGTGATTGCCATAACACGCTTCCTTATTCTTTTATTGTTTACCTCGGCCTCACTACCGATTGCTCGGTTAGTGAAGCCCCTTGCAGTCTAACACTTGCCTTTTCACCATAGACTCATTTCGATTATCCAAAACGGCTATTTAATGGCGCAAGACCAGCCTCCGTCTTTCCTGCAAGTTGTGCTCCCGCTTGCACAGCATAAATCTCTGGTAAAAAATACGGCATATAAAATACTGACTTCTTGTGTTAAATTCATAACCCAAACGGGTCAAAATGAGCACAAGAACACCGAGACGCCATGCATACCCTCCAAGCACCGCATATCATCAAGGAGATTTTGTCGAAAGCACCAGGCAATCCGGTGTTGTGGCATTTATTTCTGTCGGAACTGACTGGCAGCATGGAATGCGACAGCGGTTTCCTGTCGATCGTCGATCTTGGCCACGGCGGCGGGGTCCATCATTTGTACGATTACAACACTACACCCAAGCAGCAATGCTATTTCGAACGGAACCTTCGCAAAGCCGGCAGTTTCGACGCCAAGGTCGCGAAACATCCATATAAAGTTTTCAGCTCCAACACAATGAATGGGACCCTTCGCACCGAGGGTGATGGCGACGGCACCGAGCCCAACACGATTGGGGCACATTGCCGGTTCGGAGTCTCGTTCCCGTTAAATAGCCGCTTCGCCTATTTCGTGTATCTAAATGGCAGCCGTCCCGTTTCAGAATCGGAATTGGAATTGGAAGATCATGTAAATCGACTGCAAGCGTTGGTGCCGTCTTTGCAAAACGCCTTGCGGAAGGAGCAATGGATCAGTCTTTACCATCAGATTACCCTGCTGACCGGCAAGCACGTTGCCGCTTACATCATTGTCGATCGCGCGCTGAACGTGCTATTTTTCGATCCGGTGTTCAACCGCATCATAGAGGACATGGATTGCGTCGAGATTCGGGACAAGTGCCTGGCCTTTTTAAATAAAACCGCCGAACAGCGTATTTTGGCGCTAATGGCGGGGATCGATTACGACACCGTGACAATGCATAACCCGTGCGCTTCCTTAGATATTACGGTGATTCCGGGTCGCGCTCTGGATAATTTGTATGCGTGGGAGTTTTATAAAAAAGGCGTGGCGCTGACTTTTACCAGCTGCCATGAAAACAATCCTACGCTGGTGCGGCTAATGGTGATTTACAGTCTGACCAAAGGCGAGGCTTTATGCGCGCTGCAATTTATCGCTACGCCTTCGATACCCGACATCGCCTCCGGTACACATCGGTCTACAGAAACGGTTAGGAACCACATCAAAAGCATCATGCACAAACTTGATGTGCATAATCAGGGTGCGCTGATGAAAAAGCTACTCGCCATCGCCGCTTTGTAAAAGGATTGTAGTGATTAATTGCGTAAATTAATCATTAGTTTCCTATGGCGCATCCAGTGCGGAGATCCGGACGACAGCAGATCAGATGTGCCACGCCTCCCGTTCAGAGCGGCGGCGGAGGCTTGTTCGGCCCGGATCTCGCCACCATCGTGGGGAGTGCCGATACGTAACGCACCGCTGGGGAGGGCCGTGCCGCGCGGATGCTCGGCAACATGGGCGAGTTCGTGGGCGATAAGATTGCGGCCTTCCTGACTGCCCGAGTCGAAACGGCCTGGTCCGAACACGATCGCGCGCCCGACGGTGTAGGCTTGCGCCTGCACGGCTCGGGCGGACTCGCCGGCCTTTATGCCGTTGTGGACGCGCACATCCGCAAAACTTTGACCGAATCCAGGTTCCATGTCGCTGCGAATGGCATCCGGCAGAGGCGAACCGCTATTCCTCAGCACCGCGCCCACAACCGGCGGCGCCAAGGCAGATCCCGGTATGGCCGTCAGACGCAGCCCATTTTCCTCAACGCGGTTGGCCGACCGGGATTGGTACGAGCGCTCTCCGAACCGCCAGAGCACGGATGGCCGCGCCCTCCGCTGGCCGTCCACAGAGGGTTTGAGTCTATCAGTTACTTTCGACGCCATGTGCCCTCCACTGTTAGCGTCATTTTCTTAGAAAAAAATAAATGGACTGCGTTCATAAGCCCCTTTGCCGACTGGATTGTTAACGGCATAAGCCTGCCATTTGCATAGGAAATAATGATATACGTTTACGCCGATCCTACCTATTTCTGATTATGCTGGGCTGCGCAAAGAATGCAGCACCCCACCCCGTCGGCCTCCGATCTTATACTTTTACTTTCGGTTTAGATGCATTAGCAAAAACTACAAACTCGACGCTCAAGGCGCCGTCAACGCCGATTGAAACAGAGTCGCCGACATCGGTCCGCCGGTATTTCTCACGTAATCGACGACCACCGGAATAAACTGGTTAACCATGCTCGGCGACAGATTCAACCGCTGGAACGAAGCGGCCAGCGACGTCATCGTGTTGACAGTACTCCCTACCCCTCCCAGCACCGACGTCGCTCCGGATAAAGGTTGGCTGACTTGCGGAGCCGCGGCCAGCATGTCGGACACGCCGGGGACGGTTTGAGACAAGCTGGAGAAGGCTTCCGGCGCCATTTTCACTTTGGCGGCCTGAAAAATTGCACCTGCGCCGCCGAGCGCTTGTTGCGGAGACACGCCAAGTTGATTAACCAGAGCATTGGTCAAACCGGTTTGGGTTACCGGTACTCCGGCCGCGGCGGCCTTACCTGCCTCAATGACAGCTCTTCCTGTTTGCGCGGTTCGCCCTACGGTAGCCAAACCGCTATCGACAGTACCGATAACGTTCTGGCCGCTGGACCCGGCGCAGCCGGCGAAAACAATCGAAATCAACAATGGGGCGATTTTCATACGCTTTAAACTTTTCATGACGATAACTCCTTAAAGTTGGATTTGACTTAATCGGACAATCTTTATCTACTCGCCAGCTCAAAAACGTTCTGAGCCGTCAAATACCGGTCGAATTTAAGCTATTAAATCACAGCATCCGGTATAAATCAGACTCCCGATTTTTATAGCCTCAAAAGAGGGAATCTAAATCCATCATCGTACCTACGGAAGATGCGGCCAGGTCATGCAAAATGACGCGACTAGAAAAGTTACAATTAAAACAATGATTTGAAAAAATCACCCTCCTGGTTTTTCTTCCGCATCGCCTCGAGCATTTGATCGATGTCCGGTCTTTCCTTTTGTGGGATGAAGTTGCCCGTGAAAGTGACCACCTGAAATTGCGCCGAGAGGCGGTGATTGCTTTTATCAAAACGACAAGTTTTATCCTCTGCGTCAGAATCCACGCACCCTTTGTATATTACCGCAAACCGGATACCATTGGGCAACAGCATATTGTCTGTATACGGGGTGGAAAAATAGGAGGCGTCGAACTGAAAACGACTCAACTCCCGCGATTCTTCCGCATCGAATCTCTGGTCACGGTACTTGTCCTCATATATTAAAACGTTGACTGTTGCGGCATCTTCTTTAATTTGTTTTACCGACAACTTGACGGAATAGCGGAGTTTTACACTGTCCATTTGCTCATTACCCTGCGGCAAGGAAGTCGTCTGTCCAGCAAACTCGCCTCCGCTGAGATCTTTTCTGGAATAGAGGGCAATACGCAAGACCTTTGTTTCAATGGGCTGTTGTTGAGCCGAAGAAGGAGCAATCGGTATTTCTTTGGTCAAGGGCACTAAAATATCGGCAGTCTGCAGTGCGACCGGTGCCAACGAGATGATCTGCTCGGATGTGGCATTGCGCCCTACTTGAATGAGATCTTCCTCAAGTCTTTGCCACTGTTGCTTTTTAGCATTGCTGTGCTCCTTATCTTCGGCATTTTGGGCTTGCTGATAAAGGTGCGCGTATAACGACTTGGTACTGAAGTGTTCCTGAAAGTTCTCCAACAACAAACGTAGAACCATACGCCTGGTCTGAAAATCCTCTATTGTGAGAATCGGGCCGCTCTGAACGGTAAAATAGCGGGTCAGCAAAAAATCGAACATTTTCGCCCGAATATCCGTATCCGCGGTTTCTCTTGCCTGAATCAGATTCAATTGGAACTCTGCATCCCGGTTGTGCTGGCTCTCGACCCCCAGCCTGTAATTTACCAAAAGGCCTAATAACGGGATGCTTAGCCCGATGATCATCTTCGCGACAATGTCCCATTTGTCCCAATTGTCTTTTGATTTTGATGGATTATCGGACATGAAAGCTACTCCTAAAGAGGAATCAAACAGAAGGCGGCATTGCGCTAATGCAGTTGAATGTCTTGTTTGAAGTCCTGCGGCGGAACGACTAAGGGAACTTCTTTGCCTTCTATCGTCAGCTTGTATTGACCTGGTGGAAGAAGTAGCGAGTAATCCCCAGCCGCATCGGTTTGCCCCACTTCCTTGCCGTCCACATAAATTGGCTTATTAGAAACCGCAACTCCATCCCGAGATATGTTGCCATAAATTTCGGCCCCGCTTGCCAGCATTGGCGCAAGCCCAATAATCAGCGCCAACGCAGCGGTAATCGATATTGACATGCGGCGGCGAGTCACTCTTTTTGGAATTAAATAAATCTGCATTGTTGTCTCCATAGAATGGAGTTAATTTCCAGGAATCGGCGCAGCCCGAAAGTGCCGCGGTGCCGGTGCGAGTCGGCCGGATTGTTCATGAGATTAACGGCAACGTCGGATCAAATAGACATACCCTGCAAGTCATATGAATATCATTACACACTCCACAACACAAAAATGCAAGGGATAGTCTCTAGCGTCTTTTATTTAAAACTTGTCAGAAAGAGCGAAAAACAGCTCCTTCTTTGCAAAAGATGCTGTTTAATAAAATATTAGGAGAATTGACGCCAGGTCTTGCAAAATAGCATGATTAGAAAAGTGGTCGCCAGAAATAATCATAGATACAAAACTCTATGAAATAATGCAAGATCCGATTTCCGTCTTTACTCTTCAATCCATGGAGAACCAACATGGCAACAAAAACTGATTTTTCTTCTGCTGAATGGGAAGTTCTGCGGGACGCGCCTAATCTTGTGATTCTTGCGGTAATCCTTGCTGACGCCAGCGGAATTTTCGGGACTATCGCCGAGGGGATGGCGCCGGCCGGACCTATTCATGAAGCCTTGAAAGGCAGCAATCAGTTATTACGTGAGGTTTGTGAAAAGGAAGAAATGAAGTCATCGACCGCATCGATAAAACGACTGGCAAGAGCTAGCGGCGATTTTTCCGGAATCCAAGCTGCCTTACGCAAGGAAGCCATCGACAAATCACGGTCTGCACTCGATCTTTTGCGGCAAAAAGGATCGACTGAAGATATAGCTGCGTATAGGAAATTCCTGATCACGCTCGGCGACAAGGTCGCCAATGCGGCGAAAGAAGGCGCATTCCTGGGCTTCGGCGGCGAGCGGATCAGCGAACACGAGCGGACCTTGCTGGCCGAATTGTCCGAGGCTGTGGGCGCCGGCTCACTCCAGGCCTGACACTCGCCCGACAGAGAAACCTATTACCTGCCACGAACTACTGCGGTTCGGGGGCGGGTTACCCCCCCCAGAGCCATCAAAACTATAGGATGGGCCGACAAAGGAAGCCCATCGTTCGCGATTGATCGACTTCGCGCCTTAGCCCATCTATCTTACTGTAAATTTCATAATCGACTATCACGTCATGACTGATTGCCGAGTCCCTGTATTCGGGTGGGTCGATGCCGCAGCATTGCACATAGTCGGCTCAAAACGACTGCAAGGTTTGGACATGACGCGTTGAATCAGCCCATCCCGATTATCGGGATCAGTTCCGCTCCCTTTTCAGTCGCTTATTTCGGTCAAGATTAAAAAACAGTATTTTTAAGGTTTTATTGATCCAGATCAATTTCCGGGTATAGGGAGATGCAATAATGGCTACGCCCGTTCAGGGTTATCGAGCTTTCTTCCGAGCGGTCACGGCCCTTTTGAAGAATGACATTATTCTAACAAGGAGAAAAATTATGAAAATTATAAGCCAAATGTTTTTGGTCGTTTTTGCCGTCGTTACCCTGGTTGCTTGCGGCGACATGGGCAAAGGCCCAGAAAAGCCGGCCAGTTCGAATACCACCCCGGCATTGCAAAATTAAAATCACAACCGAGAGGGCCCGATGTTACCGCGGAATGAGCTCAGAAGCGGTAATATCAAACCAAAGCCGGCGGCATGGCTTATCCAGCCAAGGCAAGAGGATTCGGCTCCGCTAGCGATTTCAGCAAATCCAGATCGTTGATCTGAACGCCTCGCTGCTTAACGGTGATGATCCCGCATTTGTTTAAATCCGCCAGTTGGCGACTGACGGTCTCTATTGTCAGACCTAAAAAGTTGGCGATGTCGTATCGGCGCATACTCAAATTAAATTCGGTGCCGGAAAACCCCAGGGCGCCGTATCGACGCGATAGCGTCAACAAAAAACCGGCAATCCTGCACTTCGCCGAGCGGTGACCGAGCGCTAAAATTTTAGCGTGATCGGATGCAATTTCCTTACCCAGAGTCCTCATCATTTGAAACTGTAAGCCGGGAATCTCAGAACAGAGTTCATTGAGTCGGGGTAAAGGCAATTCACAAACCGAGCAGGTTTCCAACGCGATCAGGGTGCAAGTAAAGCGACCGTACTGCAATGAATCCAACCCCATGAATTCACCCGGTAAATAAAACCCGATGGTTTGCTCATCCCCTTCCGAATTCCCTATAAAACTTCGAAATGAACCCGACTTTACCGCATACAGGCTTTGACATGAATCGCCCTGAACATACAGGAATTCATCAATATGCAGCGGACGCCTGTTTTTAACGATGGCGGAAAGCTTGCTGACTTCATGCTTTTGCAGACCATAAGGGAGACATAATCCGAATACCGGGCATTCCTGGCAAGAGTTCCTCTGAGAGCTTGGTTGCATAGCCGTATTCCTGTTGGGTTTTTGTCACCCGGTGGCTCAGTGTAGCAAAATTACAGTTTCAAAATCAGACTGATTTATTGTCATTTGGTTTAAATTTCCGATGACAAGCGGGCTATGCGGCGCGTGCTCTGCCAAGCTTTTCATTTCTACGCCCTCCCCCAACCGCGATTCGATTCGCGCGATCAGAAGCGTGCAAAACGGATCATTCCTGAGCAGATTGTTTGGTGCGCTGTGCTCCCCCTAAAGATTGGAGGCAGGGTAAATTCGTGGTGATACCTCAGGACTCGACCCCATCATTTCGATTGCTTGCCGAGATGAGTCTGATCGTATCGCATTTCTTTTTCCGTGTGTATTTAATGCGACGGCGCTTGGAACACATGGGCAATGTTGCTTAGGGTTTCGTATACGACAGGGCCGTCGCCGTTTACAGCAAGAAATCGGTCAATATAGTTCAATGTCTTTTCGATCCGCTTATGGAACGTCTTGTTGTAGCTGACGGGGTGAAAGCCAAAAACATAGGTAACCGGTTTTGCCAGGGGCTGGCCCTGCCAATTGGACCTGAAAATGGAGATCATCTCGTCGCTTGTTACATAATCCACCAAACTGCCGTTGTCGGGCACTTCAAGTATGGGGATAGCGGGAACACCATCGGACATCGGCTCCAGCTCACCCGGAAAGTAAGGTTGCGAACGATCGTTGATGGCATTCCAATGTTGACGATTCCACGTATAAAGTACGCCGTTGCCGTCATTTTTTGATTCTTCCCTGATTCTCTCCCAATTGTTGGCACTGCTGTCGGCGACGAAACCATCGGCGGCAAGCGCCTTTAATGTTTGTGGCCCGGCCGCCCACGAACCGGTGCGAAACGAAGTCGGTTTGCCGAGGCCATGGGCAACAAACAAAGCGTCCGCGGCTTTTAATAAATGCAAAAACTCGGTTTCGCTGTAGGCGCTGCTTAATACGGTATATCCGGAGGAATCTCCTCTTCGGAAGGTGTCGGAAGGTTTAAACCGGCAATGCACGCCACGCACCGTATTGACGAAATTACAGTAAGGGTGGATGTGCAAGCCGATTTCGTCTTGAAAAGATCTCCTAAGCAGGATCATCCAGTCGGCCAGATACGATTGACGCGCCGGCGAGAGCTTTCGATCGGTAAACGTGTAAGGGCCAAGGAAATGCGTGATTTTAAGGGAGGGATGCTGCAGGTGCAGTTTTTCATGCAGTTTAAGCACCGAATCCCGACTGTCGGACGTGTCCCAGTCGGTAGTCAACAAGACATATAAGGGGTAGCTTCGCCGAAAAAAATATTTCCGGGTAAACTTTGAACTGCCTTCGACAATTAATTGTATAGAATGTTCGCCTGGCGCCAATCCCGCGATATCGATTGCGCCCGTGTAGCCATCGGACGTCCGGGACAGGCTTCCTTTGGGCTGATCATCGAGGCGGACTTCCACTGACCGGATACGATCATCCGGAGCAACGCACAGGTGCACGGCATCATTGCCAGGCGTCAGGGCATTGCCTATCAGATACCAATTGCGGATGCCGGTGACGCGCAATAAAGCCGCCACGGAGGCTTTGCTGGAGGCCGGCTCGTTGTTCGCAACAACAGGATTTCCATTGGCATCGAACGAAGCCGACAGAAGCCGGCAGCACAAAAATACATAAACAATCATTGCATTTTTCATAGTGCCTGATTCTCCCGATGCTGGTTATATTATTGGTTTTTGGAGTTAATTTGTCCAATGGCTTGGACTCGATTAAGTGCTTCGCGAGAAGTTCGTTTGCAACCTGTGAATAGCAAATCAATGACTTAGAGAGCTCAAGAAATGCCAATGAACTTGTTGCTATTCACTTAAAGTCGGCAACTACGGCTTGC